>CANPVY010000281.1 GCA_947581845.1 uncultured bacterium
AGGCCTCTTGGGTCCCAACGGGGCAGGGAAGACGACGACGTTCTACATGATGGTCGGCCTGGTACCGCCGGATGCGGGCGAGGTGTACATCGATGACGAGCCGCTGGCCCACGTGCCGATGTACAGGCGGGCGCGGCTGGGGATCGGCTACCTGTCGCAGGAACCGTCTGTGTTTCGCAGGCTCACCGTCGAGCAGAACATCCAGGCAATTCTCGAGACGCTGCCCATCTCTGAGGCCGAACGCCGGGAGCGACTCGACAGTCTGCTCGACGAGCTGTCGATCAAGCATCTGCGGAAGAACAAGGCTTACTCGCTCTCGGGGGGTGAGCGGCGGCGCCTGGAGATCACTCGCGCACTGGTTACCGATCCGAAGTTCATGTTGCTGGACGAGCCGTTCGCAGGCATTGATCCTATTGCTGTCGATGACATTCAGCGGATTGTGGCGAGCCTCAAGCGTCGTGGGCTCGGTGTGCTGATCACCGATCACAATGTTCGTGAGACCTTATCGATCACGGATCGAGCCTACATCATGTTCGATGGGCGGATCCACATCGAGGGCACCTCGGAGGAGTTGGTGAGCGATCCCCAGGCGCGTAAGTTATATTTAGGTGAGGATTTCCGCCTCTAGGGAGGGGCACGCCGGTGAAAGTCGGCCTCCAACAGAGCGTTAGACTCGCGCAGGAGCTGAGGATCAATCCGCGCCTGTATCAGGCGATGGATCTCCTCTATATGCCCCTGCTCGACTTACAGCAGCATCTGAAGCAGGAGCTCGTCAACAACCCCTTCCTGGAACTAGTGGAGCCCAGTGATGAACCGGTCGATGATGCTGCGGAGCGCGAGGAGGCGAAGGAAGACGAGAACGAGATCGATTGGGAGGACATTCTACTGGATGGTTTCGAGACAGGCGGCCGGCGCGAGGAGTACGAGGAGCGCGAGTACTACGAGCCGATAGCGGTAGCGACGCGCGACCTGTACGACCATCTCCGCGATCAGCTGTCGCTGCTGCGGCTGGAAACCCGCCAGATCATCATCGCCGAGGAGATCATTGGCAACATCGATGACGACGGCTTCCTTACCTGCTCGCTGGAGGCAGTGCTCGAGTCGCTCAACGACTGGCTGGCCAGCGATGAGGTCAAGACGGCGGGCTTCGACGGAGAGGCACCATTCACGCTCGACGAGCTGGAGGAGGTCCTGAAGATCATCCACGGCCTGGATCCCGCCGGTATAGGCGCGCGCGATCTGCGAGAGTGCCTCCTTCTGCAGCTGGCCGACAGAGCGATGACAGACGGGATCGTCTACGAGATCGTCGATAAGCATTTCGAGCAGCTTGTCAATCACCGTTGGGCCGAGATATCGAAGGACCTGAGCGTGACGCCGCAGGCGGTGCAGGCGGCCGCCGACGAGATCGCGAAGCTCGACCCGAAGCCCGGTCTGCAATATGCGGCGGCCGAGGGGAACTACATCATCGCGGATCTCGTCGTCGAGAAGGTCGACAGCGAGTACGTCGTGTTCCACAACGACACGGCACTACCGCGCTTGAGGCTGTCACGCTCCTACCGTGAGGTTGCCAGAGATCGGGCCAAGTTCAGGGGGGAGAGCAAGGAGTTCATCTCGAACAAGTTGAACAACGCCAACTGGATGCTCCAGGCGATCGAGCAGCGGCGCCAGACCATGCTGAAAGTGATGAACTTCATTGTCGACCGACAGCGCGAGTTCTTCGAGGAGGGCATCGAGCATCTGAAACCTCTTACGCTGCGGGAGGTTGCCGAAGTCATCAACATGCACGAATCGACCGTGTCGCGTGTGACGAACCAAAAATACGTGCAGACGCCACGGGGGGTATTTCCGCTCAAGTTCTTCTTCTCCAGCGGGCTGTCCACGGACTCGGGCGAGGACGTCTCGGCACGCGGCATCAAGGCGCGCATAGAGAAGTTGGTGGGTGAGGAGGACCCGAAGAAACCGCTTACCGACCAAGCAATCGTGGACATCCTCAAGCGGGAGGGTGTCAATATCGCCCGCCGCACAGTCGCGAAGTATCGTGATCAGCTGGGCATCCTCTCCGCCCGCATGCGCAAGCGCGTATGAGCCAGGTGGTTGGTGTCCCAGACCATCAGCCATCGCAGCTTCAAATAGGGCCAGCGCTGCGCAATAATTTCGCCGTCGTCATCCCTGCCCTGAACGAAAGCCAGAATATCGGCGAGCTGTTCAGCGAGATCGAGGCGACATTCCGAGAGTATCAGCTGGACGGCGAGGTCATCTTCGTCGATGACGGGTCGGCAGACGACTCGCTGGAGATCGCCAGGCGCGAAGGGGAACGCCTGAAGCGATTCAAGCTGGAGCGACATCGACGGAATCTCGGGAAGACCGAGGCGCTGATCACCGGAGTCCGGGCCGCAGAAGCTGACTGGATTGTGCTCTTCGATGCCGATCTGCAGCACTCTCCAAGCGAGATACCGCGTTTCCTTGCCGAGGTCGAGAAGGGGTATGACATCGTCTGCGGTCACAAGGTCGGCAAGTACGAGAAGCGGCTTGTATCCGGTATCTACAACTGGTTGTCACGCTGGGTCTTCCGCGTCCCGGTCCGCGACCTGAACTCCATCAAGATCTTCCGTAAGTCGGTGCTCGACGAGATCCACCTGCGGCATGATTGGCACCGCTTCTTCGTGGTCCTGGCACACGCCCGCGGCTATCGGCTGGGCGAGATCGACGTCAGGCTCTACGCGCGCCGGAGAGGGACCACCAAGTACGGCGGCAGGAGCCGTGTACTGGTTGGCTTTCTCGATCTGCTGGCCGTCTGGTTCCTGCTGTTGTTCAGCCGGAAGCCGATGTTGCTGTTCGGCTTCACCGGGCTGGCGTTGCTCGGTGTCGGGTTGCTCGTCGGCGTGGGGGCGATCGTGTTGCGCCTCATGGGCCACGGTTTCCGCCCCCTACTCACCCTTGTGGTGCTGCTGGGTGTCATGGGCATCTCGCTGTTCGGCTTCGGCTTTGTTGCGGAGCTGGTGGCTACTTTGAGGTCAGAGCTTGACGACCTTCGTCATTCTGTTCGCGAGCTGCAGGACCGGCGTTAGGGGAGGACTGAGGGGCGGGGATGGCGCAGGCGGATACGCGGGTCATACACGGTCTCTCTCTTAAACATATCACTTGGGCTGCGCTTGCCGGGTTGATTGCGACTCACATCATCCTGGCCACCTTGCTCTTCGATCCCAAACCGTTCGTCGGCGGTGACAACGCCGGATATATGATCCTGGCCGAGTCCATCAGTAGCGGCCAGGGATACCGCGATGTTTATTTGCCGGGGGCGCCCACGCATGCGCAGTATCCACCCTTGTACCCGACGCTTCTAGCGATTGCACGGGTGTTCGGCGGAGGCCTGATAACGTTCAAGATCCTCTCGCTCATCCTGACCTCTGCTTCGCTGGTCTTCCTCTTCCTGCTGGCCAGATCCCGCCTGGACCCAGTCGTCGCTTTGAGCGTGGTCGCTCCGGTCGCCCTGAACCCTGTGCTCCTGTACTACTCGCACTGGGTGTTGTCGGAAAGTCTGTTCGTTCTGCTGACCTTGATCGCGCTGTGGGCCAGTGAACGGATCACGGGGTCGTGGCGCTGGCTCGGCATCGCTCTGGTCGCGGCGTTGCTTGCTTACCTGACGCGTGCAGCGGGTCTGCCCATGCTGGCGGCGCTGGCTGTGGCTCTGCTTTGGCGGCGTACGTGGCGTCGTTCAGGCGTCGTGGTCGGTGCGATCTTACTGGTCGTCGGCGCCTGGTGGATCTGGGGGAAGCTCGCAGCGTCACAGAGCGCTCAAATGTACTCCAGCAACTTCTTGCTCGTAGATCCTTATCGACCTGATCTGGGGTACGTGGGACCGGGTGATCTGGTGGCGCGAGTTGTGAACAACGTGCGCCTCTACAGCGTAGAGGTGCTGCCCGAATCGCTGGCCGGTGTGGCACCGGGTGGCGGAGTGGGCCTGGTCGCGCTGCTGGCCGGGTTGCTGTTGGCTGCCCTCGCCCTTGTGGCGTGGGTGCGAGACGTTCGCAAGGTCCGCCCGCTCGAAACCTTCACCCTGTTCTATGCCGGGCTGATCTTTCTGTGGCCACTGGTGTGGACAGACCGGCGCTTCCTGTTGCCCTTGCTCCCCGTGCTGATCCTTCACGCGGCGGCGGGCGTCGTCTGGTGCTTCGACTTCCTGCGCGCCCGCCGTCCCCTCTGGGCGCTGCCCGTGTTGGGTGTTCTGCTGGCGCTGCTGACCGTGCCGGATCACGTGCGTGGCATCGGCTTCAACCAGCGCTGCCAGGATTTCTACCGTCAGGGTGACGACCTGGCCTGTTATCCGCCGCCCTGGCGCGCCTTCGTTCAAGTGGCCTATTGGGTGGGCGCGAACACGACGCAGGACGTCATCGTCGTCTCCCGCAAACCGCGTCTTTTCTACCATTTCTCGGGCCGGCGTGGTGACGTTTACCCGTTCACGGCCGAGGAAGGGGAGCTGCTGGCTTTCCTAGACGGGCTGCCGGCGGACTACGTGGTGGTGGGTGCCATCAGTGCCACGGAATATCGCTACCTGATACCGGCCATCCGCAGCATGCCCGAGCGCTTCGAGCTCGTTCACAGCGTCGGCGAAGGCCAAGCCGCCGCCTACGTACTTGCCTACCGCCGCTCCGTGAGCCAAGGGAGCTAGGGCGTGAGCCGGCGTTGGAAAATACTCTACATCGTCACGGCCTATAGTCGCGACCCCGACGACGTGATCACACCCTGGCTTGTGGAGACGATCGAACGGCTGGGCGAGGTGGGCGTCGACGTCGAGGTCCTCGCACCGGCATACCGCGGTCTGGGCGACGCTATCGTCCACGGTGTACCGGTGCATCGCTTTCGCTACGCGCCGCGGCGCTGGGAGGATCTGACGCACGACGAGACGGCACCTGATCGAGTGCGGCACCGCCCGGGGTATCTCGCGGTCGTGCCGGGCTACGTTTTGTGCGGCATGCGTGCGGCCCGGCGGCTGGTGCGGCGCTGCCACTTCGACGTCGTGCACGTGCACTGGCCGCTGCCGCACGCTCTATTGGGGTTGGCTGCACAGCGAGCTGCCCGCGTGCCGTTGGTGTGCTCGTTCTATGGGGTCGAGCTCACCTGGGCGAGACGGTTCTGGCCCTTTCGGCTGTTTCTGCGCCGCATGATCCGCAGCGCAGATGCTGTGACCGCGATCTCGACCTATACGGCGGGATTGATTCGACAGATCCACGAGCGACGAGTCGAGCTTATCCCGTTCGGCGCGACGGTGGATCCTGGGATCACTCCTGTCGAGAGTCGTCGTGAGGTAGGGCGACCGTTCGAGTTGCTGTTCGTGGGCCGCCTGGTCGAGCGTAAGGGCGTGCGCTATCTTCTCGACGCCATCGCTCAGCTGCAGGACAGATACGACGTGCTGCTGAGGGTCGTGGGAGACGGACCGTGGCGCTCGCGGCTGGAGGCGCATGCGCGAACGCTGTCGCTTCAGGAT
>CANPVY010000282.1 GCA_947581845.1 uncultured bacterium
CTGTTGGGCTTGCTTGGCTGCAGTGAGGCTATCGTAGCGATCGCCTGGCGAGTTCGCCAGACGCACTCCCGCTCGAAGCGGCCCTCCCTATCCCACAGTGTGGCAACTGCGGCGGCACCGCTTCGACGCGAGCGCTGGCAACGCAGTCCACCTATTCCGCTATGGCGACTACGTAGAGATACCGCATCCGTCCCGCACCCGTGTTGAGCACATCATGCTCGGTTCGGGGAGGACAATACGCCACGGAGCCGGCTTTGAGGGGGAGCGTGGGCCCGCCAGTGATCTGCATCTCTCCCTCACCCTCGAACACTACGAGCAACTCCTCGTAGGCCTCCGTGTTGTGCTTCCCAATCGATTCACCCGGCGTAAGCACAACTTGCCCCGAGCGCATCGTCACCGTCTCGGGAGGCCCACCCAGAACTCGCACATACTCGTCCGCAGCGGGATCGAGTTGTATCACTTTGGCCTCGGGTTCGCTCGTGACTTGATCCCTGGTGCGCACAGCAGCGGAGAGCGACACCACCCCCAGGAACGCCACCGCCAGCAGAAACAGACCGCCAAGAGTCCGCGAGATGTTCACTGCCTTCCTCCTTCGTTTCAGAGTGGACCGCCCGCGCCACTTCTCGATCAGACACCGGGCCAGAGCCAGCCGAACACGCCACCGGTGAGCAGCCCGAAAACCAGGCCGTCGATGACGTTCTTCCAGCTGCTGCCCCAGGTCTGCCCGAACCAGATCGCGTGGGGCAGCTCTGCAGCGCTGTAGGCGAGGATGGCTGTCGTGCCCAGCACTCGGAAGACGTGCCGGTATTCGGTGCCCGGCGCGATCGTCGCGTAGCCGACATAGGCGACCATGAACGACACACCCAATGTGAACAGGAAGTAGAACAGCAGGCTCTTCCGCATCTTCGGCGGCCCGGCTCGGATGATCAGCGAGCCAATCGGCCCCTCCTCCAGCTTGGCCTTCGCGTCCGCCTCCTTGGCTCCCTCCGGGGTCATGGCCGCCGGGAAAATGTACTGCCCAGGCTGTAGGCTCAGGTCGCGTATCGTCTGCAGCAGCGGCTCGTCATTAGGTACGCGTACCCAGTCCGAGCGATGATGCGGCAGAACCGTCCAGGCGATCATGGCTGCGAGGAAAACGATCACGGCTGACAGCAGGGTCGGCAGCCAGAGTGACAGGAGACTGACCTGTTCCATACTTGACCTCCCCGGTGAAAGCCAGCAGGGTGCTAGCGACTGATCTCATCGTTCCTCCGGTGACGATAATCTACCGCGTCTCCGTTCCGCGCCAGCCTGTGGGATCACCGGAACAGACGTCGGGCTCCGACAAACCGCTCCGTCAGTGAGCGCTCCAGCTCGGAGTCGCGCTGCAAGTCATCCTCCCTGACGAAGCCGTTGGCCTGAGCGGCGTGCAGGATCGCCGCACCACCCAGCGACATCGCCACATGCACGACCCGCACCGAGTCGACAGCGCGGAAGAAGAGAAGATCGCCGGGCTGCAGAGCTTCGAGGCCGGAGCCGATATCGATCGGCTGACCGACCTCCGCCTGCTCACGGCTGTCACGCGGAAGCAGGAACCCGTGCACGCGATAGACCGCCTGCACGAACCCCGAGCAATCGGCGCCCCAGCGCGTGCGACCACCCCAGAGGTACGGCACGCCCAGCCACTCGCGCGCCGTGGCCGTAACGGCGGCCCCGCTCTGCGGAAACCGCTCCCCCAGTTCCGCCCAGGCCACCCAGCGACCCTGCGTCAGCCGTCCACAGCGCCCATCGGGCAGAACCGCCGACGCACCGACGGCCGCGACACGCGCGCCCCAAGGCAGCCGGGCGACGGGCCGGCCAGCATCATCCAGCACTGCCGCGTCGAGGACCAGCGCCGGTTGGCCGCCGGCATCGTCCCACCAGGCCTCGGCTCGCTCGCGGCTGCACGCGAGCAGCCCACCCATGTTCACCCAACCCTCGTAGCCGTCCTCCCCTCTGATCCGGGCCCAATCGCCGCGCCGCTCCAGGATCTCCAGCACAGCCCCCAGTACTTCCTGCGTCACCTGCTCAGCGCGAACCTCGGAGCTCGCCCGTACGGGTGCCAGGGCCGTTCGCACTACCGCATGCGTCAGCTCAGCGCTCTCGCGTCTCACGCTTCGAGAGCCGCCTCGAGGACCGAGATCAGCTTCTCGATCTCTTCGCGACAGTTGAAGGCGTGGACCGAGACTCGCACAGCACCCTGACGGATCGAGACCGTGATCCCGGCAGCGCGCAGCCGCTCGCCCAGCCGATCCGGTTCAGGGGCCCGGAACGACAGGATGCCGGAGCGATGCTCGTGGCTCAGCTCGCTCACCCACTCCAGGTCGTCTCGCGCCGCGACCCAGTCGATCAGCGGCTGCTGCACGGCCCGTATGTGATGCTCGATGCTGGGAACACCCAATTCCAGCAGCAACGCGAGTGCATGGTTGAACGCGTGCAGGCTGGCGACAGCCAGCGAGCCGAGCTCGAAGCGAGCGGCGCTCTCGAGTGGCTCGAGCGCATAGGTGCAGAGGTCACCGTAGTCTTGCGAGGCCTTGAACCCGAGCCAGCCCACCGCGTCGGGATCGAGCTGGTCGATGAGATCGCGGCGCACGTAGGCGAACCCCGATCCCTGAGGACTGAGCAGCCACTTCTGGCCACCGGTGGCGAGGATATCGATCCGTGTCGCGCTGACGTCGATCGGGACGACGCCCAGCGCTTGTATTCCATCCACGACCAGGTAAGTTCCGTGCCGCTGACACTCGCGGGAGATCGCATCCAGATCGAGGCGGTAGCCGTTCGAGAAGCTGACCGCCGAGATCGAAAAGACGCGGACATCGCCTCGCGCCAGTCGCTCGAGCGCCGCCGCCTGGTTGGGCAGTCCGAACTCGTCGCAGGCGACGAGCTCAACCTGGATGCCTCGGGGCTCCAAATTCAGCCAAGGGTAGACGTTGGCCGGGAAATCGCCATCGAGCAGCAGCACACGATCACCGCGATCGAGAGGCAGCGCGTTGGCCGCCAGGTTCAGCCCGTAG
>CANPVY010000283.1 GCA_947581845.1 uncultured bacterium
AATCGATCTCGAGCGCCGAAAATGATGCCGTTGGCGCCGTGTAGCGCCGATCCCTCAACGAACCTCTCCACGTCCGTTCGTGCACACGAGCTGAAGAGTGCGAGCCCCAGGAGTATCGCACCTGTCAATGCTTTCCACCGCTGGTCCACGCTCATTCTGATCACCTCCGGCACTTCGAGCTCCCTGCGCGCGAATGCGAACCCACTACCACGATGCGTGCCAATCATGCCCTGACGCACTTAGCGTCAGGTTGGCCCGGCTGCTCCGGTTCGAGTCAATCCCCTGACTGTCCACGATCCCCCTATTCTCGCAAACTGAAGGATGATGCGCGACTCATTGGGCGAGCAGCGTGGCACGCCGCGGCCGTGGTCAGTCGGATCGCGCCTGCCGCAACTGTGCGGCCCGCACAACTAAACGGTAGCCAGGTGCGAAACCGGCGCTCAAAACCGTGCAGGGCGCCGGATTCCTTGGCCACAGGATCGCAGCGCATCAGCGGCTGCGGCTGTGCAGTGAGATCAGGACCAGGGCAAACAGCGAGACCGGCAAACAGAGGTTGAGCATATGGATGCCCGTGGCTGCCTCCAGGCCGAGCCCGCGCCAGCCCACTCCCACCGCTCCGCTACTCACCATCGCCGCCACCGCGCCCGCCTGCGTCACCCCGCGCCAAAATAGTCCGACGATGAGCGGGCCGAACAGCGCCACCCCATAGATCGCGGCTACGAGCTCGAGCATGCGGACCAGGCCCGGCGCCACCAGTGCGCCAGCGAGGGCGAGCACGCCGATCCCCAAGACGAGGTGCCGGGTAAGGCGGATCGCCGCCACGTCGTCGCGGACCGTTGGTCGCACACGCGGGAGCAGGTCCCTCACCACTACCGTGCTCGCCCCGAGCAGCGCGCTATCGCACGTGGACATGATCACTGCCACCAGAGCGGCGAGGACGACCCCGCCGAAGAGTGGGCTCACGACTCCACTGATGAGGGCCGGTAGCGCCGCTACCTGCTCCGCCCCCCTGGTCGGAGCCAGGGCGGGATCCAGGACGCGGGCGGTCATCCCGCTCAGGCCCACCAGAATCGCGAGTGGAACGATGGCGGCCGCGGCAAGCAGACAGGCGCGTCGCGCTACTCCTGGATCCCGGGCGGCGAGCACCCGCTGCGCCGTGCTCTGCATGGCGAAGTGCCACGTGGTGGACATGATGATCCAGGCGACCACGGTGTTCCCCAGCGCCAGGGGATCCCAACCGCTCACCGACCGCCGGGTCAGCGGGTGGAACCACGTGGCACCCAGCGCCTCGAAACCCGCAGCCGGCGGAGGCGGCGAGAGCTCCCCAAGCCCACCTACCGCCCGGAGGCCTGCCGCGGTCGCGATCAGTATTCCGGCGTAGATCCAGACGAGCTGCAGACTGTCCGACCAATGGACGGCCCAGTTGCCGCCACGCCAGGTGTAGAGGACCACCGTGATCGCTGAGAGAACCAAGGCCACCGTAGGTGCGAGTCCCGTCAGCTCCGCCAGCAGCCTCCCCATCGCATACAGCTGCGCCGCCAGGAAAAGCACCAGTGCCAATACGCCCAACAGCGCGGCCAAACCGCCGGCTGCGGGGCCGTAGCGGCGTTCGAGGTACTCGGGGACCGTGTAGACAGCGAGGCGGCGGATAGCCGGTGCGAGGGTAAGACCGAGCAGCAGGAGACCGGGCACGGCACTCAGCAGGTACCAGCCCGCCGAGAGCCCGACGAAGTAGGCGACGCCGGCAGCGCCGAGGGTCGAGCCCGCGCCGATCACCGTCGCCGCGATCGTGGCGGCAGTCCCCGCCGTCCCCTGGCGGCGACCCGACAACAGGTACTCGTCGAGTGAACGCACCTTGAGGCGCCCGGCGAGCTCCCCAAGAAGGAGGATCATTGCGAGATAGAGACAGAAGACGATCCACAGCGATGACACGCGCACCTACCGGGCTACGGCAGTCTCAACAAGGGCGGGACAATAGTGGGGCTGATTCGAAACCGTGACAACGCGCGCAAAGCTCGCGGCAAGTGCCCGCTATACCAGTCGGGACAGCGGGATTCGAACGCCGCAGGGAGTCTCGCGGCGTGCCGTGAGCACCTAATTCGGTTGCCTTGCACCCCCTCGAATCCGGGCGATCATCTCCTCCGCGTTCGTGTTGTTCGGGTTGAGCTCCAGAGACCGCTCGTAGCAACGGATCGCCTCACCGTCGTGGCCGAGCACCATGTGTGCCTCGCCGAGGCTGTCCCATGTGTTGAACGCTTCGGGGAAGACGCGGGTGTTGAGCTCGAAAACCTCGAGAGCCTGTTCCGCTCTCTCACCCTGCAGCAACACGTAACCCACGGCATTCACCTCGGCCTCGACCCTTGCCGGGTCGGCACTGGCGGCTAGCTCCCGTATTCTGCCCTCTGCTGCCTGCCGCCCACCGCTCAGGAGTTGGACGACGGCTCCTACGACTCGGACGCCTTCATCATCCTCCATCATCGCCAGCAAGTCTTCGGCACGGTCGCTCCGACCATCGGCTGCCGCGACGATGGTGGCCGTCAGGATGGACTGGGCATCGGCGATCCCCGCGAAGGCACCGACGGTGTCCCGGACCGGTAGGTAGCGCCCATAACTGTCTTCCTCGTGCAGCGAGCCGTCCTCTTGGAGATAGAGCCTGAAAGTTCCCGCGAACGGTACGTAGCTAACGAGATGACCGGCGCCGGCCGTGATGCGGACCGTCGTGCGCGAGGGCAGACCGAGCGGTGGTGGAGGGAACTCCCACTCGCCGACGAACTGCTGTAAGCGGTCATCCGACACGTGGGTGATCAACGGGTCGGCGTGATCTTCGAGCGGCACGAGCTGCGGATCGGCAACGGGCGTGCCTGTGCGCGCCTCTAGGACCTGCTCGATCAGGTCCAGCAGTGCCCCAGTCGGTGTGCCCTCGCCCTCATACGTGTTGGCACGGTTCACGATCACCATATCCGACTTGGGGAGCACGGCGATCATCTGGTTGCCGACACCGAGCGCCGAGTACATCCCATGACGGGTGAAGCGGGGTTCGAGGAACACCCACCAGTAGAAGCCGTATCCGATGATCTCGGTGTCAATCGAGTAGAGGGCAGAACTGCGCTGAACCCAGTGTTCAGAGAGTATCCGCTCGCCGTCCCACATCCCATCGCGAGCGAACAGCAACCCGAAGCGAGCTGCGTCGCGCGCCGACATGCGGAACGGGTAGGCCGGGTATTTCGACTTGTCGCGTTCGTAGTGATAGTAGCCGTCGGAAATGCGCCAGTCTTCCATTTGCAACGGCTGGCCGAAGTACCGATCGAACGCCTCGAAGACGTCGTCTCCTGTCTCCTGCATCAGGATAGTGGCCGCTGTGTTGAAGTCCCAGTTGTTGTACGCGAAGTAGCGACCCGGACCTTCGCTCCCTCGCGGCCGCGTGTCCGTCCGGCCGGCATAGGCAGCGGGATGGAAGACCCCGGAGCGCGCCTTGAGGAGATCGAGGATCCGCGCTCGTTTCTCGCTCTCTAGAAGCGGGTCCGGCTCATCGTCGATGCCGAGATCGGCCAGGGTCTTGTTGAGCTCGATCTGTCCGCGGTCCCAGTAAATCCCGTACAGCGCGGAGAGGAAGCTCTTCCGCACCGAATGGCACATGAAACGTCGTTCGACTTCGCCCCAGGCAGCGACGACCGCGCCGTCGGCGATCACCATGAAGGCCGCGGACGGAAGTCCTTCCCACGCCTCCCGTGCCGCCGCGAGCTTCGCAGCGTCGAAACCCGCCTGCTCGACATCGGCGTAGCGCATCCAACGGTCGCCGGGAAACCGGTGTTCCACAGCCTGTCCGAGGCCCGCTTCCGGTGTCGCGAGAACGACAGCGAGGATCAGACCGAAAACGGACGCCCGTCGCACCGACTCTCTCTTGCTTCGCATCACTTGCCCCCTCGACTGCTGGTGTTCGGAAGAAGTTACCGCTCCAGTTGCCCGCAAGCGCTCAGATTGCGCGTAACATCGTGCCTCTCCGCTCTGCCTACACACCGCCTACGGCTGCAGGTTGCAATAGTCAAAGATGGGACGCTACTGGGCTTCGGACAACGGGATCGTAGTGCAGCGGCCTGATCATGTCGATCGCCTTCCACTTAGACACGGGGCCGGGGTAACCGAACTCCTGTGGGCCACGTTCCAAGAAGACTCGACACTACTCGCGTAACCTCAGCCGCGCCCCGGCAACTCTGCGGCTTGCCTAGAACCCCCAAGAGACGCAGAAACGAACCTGTCGTCGCTCCACCGGGTGGAAATGGATATCCTCCACGCCACCCAGTGGCTCATTGGGCCTGCGGGAAACGTAGAAATATTGAATGTCGTTGTCTTCCTCGGAATCCAACAGGTTCAGTACGCTCAAGCTTACGCGGATGTCGGAGAACAGATACCCGAAGCTCGCATTGATCAGCGTCGTGGGAGTCGCCCGCACAGAGTTGTCTTCGGTCAGCGGGTATTCCCCGAAATGCCGCAGCCGCACCGCCGCAAAGGGCCCGCGCTCAACGGCATCCCACATCACCCCTGCAGCCACCACGTTTTCCAGCGCTCCCGGAATGTGATCTTCACCCTCCGGCGCATCGGCGTAGCGCGCTCTAGTGAAGGAAACATCCAGGTCCAGGGAAAGCCTCGGGATTGGCCGGTAGAAATTGGCCCACGTGACACCTAGACGCTGGCTCTTCCCGGTGGGCTCCGTGGTCCCTGCGTCACCGACGAACAGCAACTCGCTGTCCAGCTCGAGCGCCCACAAGGACAGAGTGGAGCGATAAGCGTGCAACGGAGTCGAGCGCAACCCAAACTCCGCGCCCCGCGACAGAACCAGCGGATCGACCGCTTCCACCCGCTCGCCGCTCGCTGGATCGACCGTCTGGGTCGCGCCCCGCGCATCGTTGCTGTGGAACCCCAGCCCGGCGCTAGCATAGAACTCGGTGCTGACCCATGGCCCGAACATCAGCGATACTTTAGGCGTGATGATTCCGTCAGTCCGGTTCCCGGAATTCTCGGGCCGGTCGCTCGTCACATCGAAAAGGTAGAAGTCACCACGAAGGCCCAGCAGCGATCGGAATTTCGGGCCCCACCTTGATTCCGCCGTCAAGTAGAGCCCGCTACCCCACTCCACCACGTCGTCTTCGCGCACCGTCCCGGTTCGCTGTCTCTCTTTCGTGTTGTGAAGCCCCACATCGATGAAATCGGCCCGGGTCTGAAATCCGAGCGTGAGAAGATGCTGGCGGTCGAATAACACGCTCTGTTGATGATGCTCGAAATTGCCTCCCACGATCACACGTTTATCCGCCTGGTTGATCTGATCCCCGTTCAGTGTGTCGTCCAGGAAATAGGTGAAATTGGAGTACAAATCGAGATCATAGTACAGACCGTAGACATCAGCCTTCTGATACGAGGAATCACCGATGTGTCGCCATGATGCCGACAAGCTATGGCGCTGCGACTGGCCTCCCAAGGTCGAATCCACCTGCCCGAACCGGCTCACGAGCCCCTCGTCGACCACGCGTTTGGGGAGTTGATCAGAGCTTTCCCAGCGGTTGCGGTAGCTCATCCCGAGAAGTGACACTTCATGCCCCCCAACATGCCACGTGTATCGCGCGAGGGCGCTCCATTTCCTCAGATTCTGCGCGACTTCCCAGGGCCCATCATATCCTTTGACCTCCCCACCGATCAAAAGATCTCCTGACCCTACACCGGTGGACGCGCCTCCGACGATGCGGGAATAACCGTTTTCACCGCCACCCAGCTTGAAGAAGGTCTGAGGCAGCGTTTTCGGCAGCCGGAAATGCGCCCCGCCCGCGCTGCCAAAATCGCCGACTTCCGCATAGTAAACCCCCTGTTTGTACTCCACGTACTCGATGAGCTCGGGAATAAGGAAATTGAGGTCGGTATACCCCTGGCCGTGGGCATGTGTGGGCATGTTGATCGGCATGCCCGCGACCCGAGTCTGGAAGTCCGTGCCGTGATCCAAGTTGAATCCTCGGACGAACATCTGGTTCGACTTCCCATCCCCACTGTGCTGCGTCAGGATCATCCCGGGCACGGTCTCGAGTAGCTCGCCCTCGCGGACGATGGGGCGCAGCCTGATGTCTTTGATGCCAATGCGACCCTCGGACGCTGTGATCGCGATTCCCGTCAGGTCGTCGATGCGGCCGACGACCTTCAAAGTGTCCACGAAGAATACGGGAACACTATCCTTCTTCTCCTCGCCCTGTGGGTGGATCTGGGCCAGAGCGACCTCCGGCGCAACAGATAGCCAGGCCACAACGAGGAACCACTCGGAAGGAAAAGACTTTCGCACGCTCATTCTCCTCTTGAGGATTCTCACACCCACGCGCGAACTCCGGCCGTGGCGAAACCGTCCACGGCGAAGCTCAGCTCACGTACTCCTTTTGTGCGGGTGTCCGGTAACTCGAGCGTCAGACTCTTGGAGGAGGCACGGGTGGTGAATACGGAACTTCGCTCACCAGGTGCGCCGATCCGCGAACACCGTCCTGGGTGCGACGGTGAGAAAGAGTGGGCGAGCCCGGTGCCGCAGGCAGATGCGCCGCCAACCTCACCTCAGACGAGCTGGCAGCTTCGTCCTCGGTCA
>CANPVY010000284.1 GCA_947581845.1 uncultured bacterium
AGCCTAGCGGGTTCGCGCTTGACTGGTAGGTCAGAGGGCGGCGACCGATGCGCCGGCGGAGGGCTCGGCGAGGAACACCTGGTCCTCCAGGCGTCCCTCGAAACCGCGGGTCGCATAGAAACGCTTGGCGAGCGTTTTGAGGACCTTGTTCACGCGCCGCTCCTCACAAAGCGCCACGACGCAGCCGCCCAGGCCCGCACCGGTGAGACGGGCGCCTGCGGCGCCGGTGCGGAGTGCGATCTCGACCAGTTCGTCGAGCTCCGGACAGCTCACCTCGAAGTCATCGCGCAAGCTCTGGTGGGATTCCGTCAGCAGGTGGCCGAACCCTTTGAGGTCGTAGTCGATCAGCGCGCGTTCGGCACGGTGCACGCGATCCGCCTCGCTGACGACGTGACGGAAGCGACGCAGCAGCGTGCCCTCCAGTGCCTCCTCAGCCCTGCTAACCAGCTGGGCGGGCGGCAGCTCGGCCAAGAGGGTGGGGTAGGAGTCGATGCGATCGGCGAGCCCGAGGGCAGCCGTCATCTGTTGGAGCGCTTCGCCGCACTCGCGCGTCCTCAGGTTGTAGGTCTCGCGGGCGGTGCCCGATTTCTCTGCCCGGATTAGGCTGAACGCGACGATGAAGCCCCAATCCGGTGGTATCGGGTGCGCGGTCAGGCGCAGGGGATTGAAGTCGATGCGGCTAGCCGAGCCCCTGCGCGCGGCCAGGCAGATGGCCTGGTCCATTCCGCCGCCGCGCGTACCCACGTAGTGCTCCGCCTCGGCCAGCAGCTCGGCCAGCGCCAGCTTCTCCATCTCGATATCGTTGGCGTGCAGCACGGCGAGCGCGCTGGCGACGACGAGTGCGGAGGAGGAGCTGAGGCCGGCGGCCACGGGAATATCGGAATGCACCACGGCATCAAAGCCCCGCAGCTCGCCGTGGCGTTGCGCTAGCGCCTGGCCAGCCGCTTTCGCGTAGTTGCCCCAATCGCCCTCCGGATAGGGCTCGATGGATGGGCCGAGCTCGAAGCTCCGCAACCTGTAGTCCGGGTCGGTGCTCACGATGCGGACGGTGGGGTCATCGCGCTCGCAATAGAGGATGGCTACGTGCCGCTGCAGGGCCATCGGCAGGACGGAGAGCCCGTTATAGTCCACATGGTCGCCGATCAGGTTGACGCGGCCGGGCGCGAGCACCAGATACGCACCGCGCGGCGCGCCGTAGTGCTCGGCGAACGTGTGTTCCAGCTGCTCGAGGTGCGGCGACTCCACCGTGGCCGTACCTCCTCTGCCAGTTCAGCGTCGGGCGCGTAGACCGCTGACCTGTCCGTCCAGATCCCAGGTCGGGTCGATCTCGACGCCGAGGTGCGCGAGCGCGGTGACTGCCACGTCCACGAGATTGGCGTCGCCCGGCGTGGCCCTGAGTGTGGATGGGCCGCTGGCCAGGTAGAAGACCGTCTTCTCCTCGGGCGTGAGACCGCCGTGGCCGCCTTCGTCTCTGTGCCCGTGGTCGGTCGTCACCAGGATCAGCCAGTCTTCCTGCGCGAAGGTCGGGCGCGCGCGTACTGCCTGCAGGAGCTGGCCGACCTGGGCGTCGGCGAGCGCGATCGACGCGTTGTACTCGGGCGAGCGACCGCCGTGCTCGTGACCGGCGATATCCGGGTAGCCGATGTAGACGAACGCGGCGTCAGAGTCCTGGTTGCCGAGGAATCTGATGGCCGCGGCCACAGATTGGGAGTCCGCGGCCGCGTACCCGATCGCGTCGCCATCGAAGGTGAGCTTGGCGTCGATCTCGTCGCTGATCAGCGGGCCGCCGGACGCCTCCGTGCCCAGCGGCAGCCAGTCGACGACCGCGAACGTCGTGAACGCTGCATCGATCTGTTCGAGCCGGGTCAGGAAATCGGGATAGCTGGCGTAGTCGTTAGCGCTGAAGTCGTTGCTGGTGACCTTGTGCTTTTCCGGCCAGACGCCGGTGAGGATGCTGGACCAGCCCGGGCCGCTCACCGTCTGGGCTTTGGTCTCGACCCGGCCGTTGAAGGCGCCACTGGCGATCAGCGCGTCGATGTTGGGAGTGCTCACCTCGGCCAGGACGTCCGGGCGGACACCGTCGAGTCCGATGACCAGCACCTTCTTCTCGAGCGCCGGCTCAGCGCAGGCCGCTGCCAGCAGGCAGGCCCCGATGCAGAGCAGAGATATGAAGCGTCGCATGGTGTGACCTTTCACTCGTCAGCCAGGCTATCAGAACTCATCGGTCAACGCGAAGGACGGTTTTCTCGTCACCCATCTGCCGCGAGTGAAGTCGGGGAACTCCATGGGTGCGCCGCCCATGGCGATGGACCGCTCGGAGAGCGAACTGATCACGCTCCAGGTCGCCGCGTCGTAGACGTCGATGGGCGGCGGTACCTTGCGCTTCACCGATTCGATGAACGCGTGTACGACGAAGAAGTCCATGCCGCCGTGGCCGGCGCCCACCGACTCTTGGTACCAGCGGCTCCACAACGGGTGCTCGTATTCCTCCTGATACTTCTCGAACGCCTCCCACTCGTGCGGCTCCGGGCTCACGCCCTCGAGATAGATGGACCGGTTGTCCACCATCCAGAGCCCCTTCGTCCCCTGCACCCGGAAGTTGAGGGAGTAGGGCCGCGGCAGGTTCGTGTCGTGGCTGACGACGATGCTCTCGCCGTTGGTCGTCCTGATCACGGTCGTAACGATGTCGCCGAGCGCGAACTCGATCTTGGCGTTGGGATGGTTCGGGCCACCCTGCGCTACGATGTAGTTATGCAGGCTGCGGGACCTCGTCGCTGTCGAGGTGAGCGATACGAAGCGGTTGCCGTAGTTAATGTCGAGGAACTTGGCGACCGGGCCGACGCCGTGCGTCGGATAGATGTCGCCGTTGCGCCGGATCGAGTGCATGGTGCGCCATTCCGCCTCGCCGTTCGCGCCCGGCCCGAACTCGGCGCCCGGGTTGAACTTCACGCCGCGCAGGTCGTGCTGGTAGCCGCAGTGGCAGTGGACCAGCTCACCGAACAGCCCCTGCCGCACCATGTTGAGGACCGCCATCACGTCGCGCCGGTAGCAGACGTTCTCCATCAGCATGCAGGGCATGCCCGTCTGTTCCGACGTGTTCACCAGGTCCCAGCACTGCTGGAGGGTGACCGCGGCGGGAACCTCGACGCCTACGGCCTTCTCGTTCTTCATCGCGGCGACTGCCATCGGCGTGTGCCAGAGCCAGGGTGTGGCGATGATCACAGCGTCCATGTCGCCCCGATCGACGAGGTTGAGGAAGTCCTCCTCGCCGGCGCTGAAGCCTCTGGGCGTGTTCCCGTGCGCCTCTTTGACGATCTGTTGCGCACGCTCCACTCGATCCGGCTTGATGTCGCAGACCGCCTTTACCTCCGTGTCGTCTCTCCGCAGAGCCAGGCCGAGCAGCCAGGTGCCGCGGCCGCCGACGCCGATGAATCCGAGCCGCAGCTTCTTGTCGGGCCGCGCCCGGCCTTCATCGGCGACCAGGAATCTGGGCCACACGGAAGCGCCGATGGCGGCACCGGCGCCGGCCTTGAGTAGATCGCGTCTGTGAATGGGCATGTGGGTTTCCTCTGCTTGTGTGTTCGATCGCTGAACCTCGTTTTCCCTCCGGATCGCGTGCGAACGGGTGCGCCGGGATCCGACGAGCTATCGCAGTCTGAGCTCCAGCAAGATCGGTCGATGGTCGGAGACCAGAGGCTCGTCGATCACCTGATGCTCGACGACCTCGAAACGGTCTGCCGGTCGGTACATGATGTAGTCGATCTCCCGGTCCGGCACGTCGGACGGATAGGTCAGTCGGTCCTCGCCTTTGGCCGGTATGGTCCAGTATTGCTGCAACAGGTCGATCACCTCCGAATCGGGCAGTGAGTTAAAGTCCCCGGCCAGGATCACCGGTGTCGTCTCGTCACGGTAGATCTCCACCAGGCCGCTGGCCTGGGCGTAGCGCTGCTCCGGTGTACGATAGAGGTGAATGCCGACGACGATGACTTCCTCCCCAGAATCGCCGAGTTGAATTCGTGCCGCCAGCCCGGTCCGGGGCTCCGTTCCCTCCGGTAGCCAATGGTTCGTGTACGACATGATCGGGTAGCTGGAGAGCAGCGCCATACCGTAGCGGCCGCCCTGGTAGTCGAAGAACGCGCCGAACGCGCAATGCATACCCGTCAGCTCGGCGAGGACCGTGGTCTGATCGACACCGCCGGTTCGCTCGACCACGCTGTCTACCTCTTGCAGCGCTACGACGTCCGCCTGTAGCTCGTTGATCAACTGGGCAACGCGCTCCAGATCGATCACGTGGTCCATGCCTTCGCCGTGGCGGATGTTGTAGGCGAGGATGCGGAGCGTCGCGGGGCGCTGGAGGGCGGCTCGAGGCGGCCCCGCGCTCGCGACAGGCGCGATGGGCTCGCTGCTCTGGAACTCTTGGCCGATGACGATCGCGGGAGCGAGGCAAAAGGGGAGGAGTGTCAGTGCTGCGGTCAACAAGCGTCTCAGCCGTGCCTTGTGCATGGGTCCCTCTCTGAGCAGAGGCCGCTGGAGGTGCCAGGGCCTGTGGCACTGCCTCTCGCGCTCAGCGGCCCGGGCGACCGCCGCCGGGCTGGTCTGCGCGGGCTTGCGCCGTTGGGGCTCGCAACCCTCCGAGGTGTTCGGGATACTGCTATCTATCATCCGAAGTGACCGCAATCAATGCCGCTCGTAGAACCTGGCAGCCGTGCGATCGACCCACACGGCCTTGGCAACGCTAGGAGCTTTCCAGGTGTCCAACGGAGTAGCGAACATCTCGCTGCCGCTACTCAATCCGAGGATGGATCATGAAGAGCCGCACTGCGATTCTGGCATTGGGCCTCGCCGTGGGACAGCTGCTGAGCACGATCCCGCTGCTGGCCCAGGACGGTCGGAAACCGCCGCACAGAGTACCCAGGGTCATTTCGCAGGTGCAGGTTGACGGCGAGCTGGACGAGGATGTCTGGCGGCAGGCGCTCGTGCTGGAGCTCAACTACGAAGTCCGGCCCGGCGAGAACATTCCGCCGCCGGTCAGGACGGAGGTGCTTTTCGCCTACAGCGGTTCACATCTGCTCGCGGCGTTTCGGGCCTACGATCCCGATCCGTCGGCCATCCGGGCGCGAATCACCGACCGGGACGATATGTACGATGACGATTGGGTCGCTCTGGTACTCGACACCTTCAACGATGAGCGCCGCACCTTCGATTTCTTCTGCAACCCGCTTGGCATTCAGGCTGATCAGATCGAGAGTCCCGAAGGCGGCGGCGGCGGATGGGACGCCATCTGGGACTGCGCTGGACGAATCACCCCGGAGGGGTACGTCGTCGAGATGGCGATTCCGTTCAGTTCGATGTCATTCCAACGCAGCGAAGGCGATCAGATCTGGGGTGTCGACGCGGTGCGCAGCTATCCACGCAGCGTGCGGCATCACATCGGGATGTTCCCGCGCGATCGGAACAACAACTGCTACATGTGCCAGTCGGATAAGCTGATTGGCTTCGCGGGAGCAACGCCGGGGAGGAATGTCGAGCTGGATCCCACCGTATACGGCGTGTTCACGCAAGAGCGTGACGGGTTTCCCGGCGGGCGGTTCGTCGATCGCAGCAAAGATTTCGAGGTAGGGGTCACGGCCCACTGGGGTGTCACCCCGAATCTCACCCTCAACGCAACCGTCAATCCGGATTTCTCGAACGTCGAAGCTGACGTCGCTCAGCTCGACATCAATACGCAGTTTGCTCTCTACTATGCCGAGAAGCGACCGTTCTTCCTCGAGGGGGCCAGCCTGTTCAACACCCGGTTTCGTGCCGTTCACACACGCACGCTCGCCGACCCGGTCTGGGGCAGCAAGCTGACCGGGAAGGAGGGACGCAGCGCGATCGGCTTCTTCACGGTCCAGGATGAGATCACCAACCTTCTGATTCCTGCGAGCGAGGGATCTCGCACTACGTCCCTGTCACAATGGAACGTCGGGTCCGTGCTCCGCTATCGCCATGACGTCAGCAGGTCATCGAACCTCGGGTTGCTCGTCACCGATCGGGAGGGCGAGGGCTACCATAACCGCGTTGCCGGTGTCGATGGTATCTGGAAGCTCACGGGCAAGGATCAGGTTAGGTTTCAGGTTCTCGGCTCGCAGACCCGTTACCCGGTCACTGTCTCAGAGGCTTACGACCAGCCTGCGGGCAGCTTCACCGGTGCCGCCTACGACATCATCTATATCCACGATACGCGCAGTCACGACTGGTACGCGGCTTATCGCGAAGTAGGGCGTGACTTCCGCGCTGACCTCGGCTTCATGCCCCAGGTGAGTTTCCGGAATATTGACGTGGGTTGGGGGCACACGTGGAACAACTCACCGGATCACTGGTGGAACATGCTGAACTTCGGTTCCGGGTACGAGGTGGAACGAGACCTGGAGGGAGGCAGGCTGCTGGAGGTGTTCGCCTTCTGGTTCAACTATGCCGGCCTGGCGCGGTCGTTCTTCGATGTGACGGGTTTCTACGGTAAGCAGGGGTTCGCAGGCGTCGAGTTCGACAACCGGTTCGTGAGTTTCGACGCTGGCTTCTATCCGACAGGATCTCTGTTCGTCATGATTGACGGGGTGGTCGGGGATCGGATCGACTACGCCAATACGCGGTTGGGTAAGCGGGTCTATCTCAACCCGTATGTCGAGTACATGCTGGG
>CANPVY010000285.1 GCA_947581845.1 uncultured bacterium
CGCTGGAGCGGTAGACCCCGTTCCCCCAAGATGTGCTCTGCCGGTTGTTCTGCTCACCCGTGCCCGCCCAGATGACCAGCGGGTCGGCCGGCGCGATGGCCACGTCGCCGAACGTGCTAGTCGGCTGGTCGTCGAAGATCGGCGTCCAGGTCGTGCCCTTATTCACCGACTTCCAGAGCCCGCCCGACGCGGTGGCCAGATAGATCATCGACGGGTCGTCAGGCAGCGCCTCCACGTCGTGGATGCGGCCGCCGGTGACCGCCGGCCCGATGGAGCGAAAACGCAGCTCACTCAGCAGTTCGGTCGACACCTGAGCCGTCTGGCCCAGGGTTGTGGCAGGCAAGAGCAGTGCTGCGATTATCGAGACGAGAAAGACAGGGCTGCAGTAGCGAGAGGACATGGATCGCGCCTCCTGCAGAGCCGTTAGCGAAACCGCGTGCACGCAAGCGGCCTGGGCGAGCGGCTGTGAAATCAGTTGGTGAACAGATCGAAGATATTGCCGAGCGCGCTGGTCTCGGCTGCGTAGATCTCGGTATACTTACAGCGATCACAGGTCACAGTCGTGAACTTCTTGTGCTGCACGTCGAAGATCTTGCTCCAAAAGCCGCCAGCCGTCCTGATCTCACCTGTCTCGCAGGTCGTGTTCTGGCACTTCGGGCAGCGAAAATTGAAGCGGGTCGGCCGATAGGCGCTCATCGTGCTCTCCTCCGGTGGCTTGCTTGATGGGTTCAGGATAGGGCTATCGCCTCAGCGTTCGCAAGCCAGCCCCACACGACAGCCGCAGTCGCACGCGAGTTGCGGGTTCACACGACCCGTCGCATGTTGCGCTCCCCACAGGTCGATCCGATAATTGGGTGGGCGATCGCTGTCGACGAGCCGGACAGCTCCCCTGCCACAAAGCCTCAGGACAAATGCCATTCCCATCCTGTCAGCTGGCCCAGACTGCCGCAATTCGAGACCCGGAGCCTCGCACATGATCGAGCCGCAGCAGAGGATCGATCGACTTTGCCGGCTGCTGGCGCTGGCTGTGGCAACCGCAGCGTTCGCCCTGCGGTTCAAGGGCGTCTGGTTCGGCTACCCACCGCTCGCGATGCATCCGGACGAGGGTTACCTAGTCTACCGTGCCCTCAGAATCATCCAGTTGGGCGACCTGAACCCGCGCTTCTTCAATTACCCGACCCTCAACCTCTACCTGTTCGCGATACTCTTCGAGGGAGTTGCCCTTTGGAACCGATTGATCCTCGGCTCCCCGAACGTCGCGGGTATGCCGGTGATGGATTTCTTCATAGCCGCAAGAATCCTTGTGGTGTTCATGTCCACAGCCACGATCTACGTGACGTACGAGATGGGACGGCGCGTGATCCATCCCGTCGCTGGCCTGGCCGCCGCCACTCTGATCGCGCCGGCTTTTCTCCACGTCAGCAACTCATTCGTTGCAACCGTTGACTCATCGCTTGCCCTCTGGTCGTCGCTGGCTGTGCTGATGTCGGTGTTGATCTACGCCGATGGTGCCAGACGCCACTATTACGTCCTGAGCGGGGTGTTCGCTGGCCTGGCTCTGGGCAGTAAGTACACGGGCTTGCTCAGCGTAGTGCCGCTTATCATCGCACACCTGGCGGTGACCAAGAGAAACGCGCTTCTGAACAAGAACTTCGTCCTCGGCCTGCTCGCGGTACCGATCACCTTCGTGCTAACAACGCCGTACGCCGTTCTCGACTACGAGAGCTTCCGCGCCTCTGTGAGCTTTGAGCAAGCGCACTACAGCACAGGTCATGCCGGCGCCGAGTCCAGCACCGGCACCAGTTTTCTGCCCTACGCCAAGCTCCTAGCGCTCGATGGGTACGGGGTTCTGCCGACCCTGCTGTTTTTGGGCGGGGTTATCTGGCTGTCGGTCAAGGACTACCGGATGGCGCTGATACTCCTCGGCTTTCCGCTGTCCCTGTTCCTTTTCGTCGGGGGTTACAAGGTCCTCTTCATGCGCAACCTAGTCGCGATCGTCCCGTTCCTGGCGCTCTGCGGCGGGATCTTACTGTATGCGCTGCTCAGTTGGTTGAAGAATTGGGTCTCCGGCCGACTGAGTACACTCTGGGGCTCGGTAACGGCCTACGGCCTTGTAGGCATTCTCCTGTGCGTGAGCGTATCCGGACAGCTCGTCCGCTCCTGCCGGTACATCCACCTCATCAATCTGCCGGACACGCGTGTAGCCAGCCTGCTTTGGATCACCAAGAACTTACCGCCTGGCTCACGCATTGGCCGCGAGCATTACACTCCGCCGGTCGAGAAGCTGACAGACGACTACGAGGTCGTGTACCTGGGCTACTACGGCCTGACCCGCTTTCCGCAATCGGTGGCCCACCTCGATTACGTGGTCCTCAGCAGCACGGATTACGATCGCTTCATCAGTTCTCCGGAAGACTACCCGAGGGAGGCGGAGCTTTACCAGACCTTCTTCGCGGAGAATCAGCTCGTCAAAGAATTCGTGCCAGACAGCGTTACGCTAGGAGGGCCGACGATCCGCATCTATAGGGTCGCCCGCTGACAGGCTGACGGGGTGTCAACTCTTGAGCCCGGTCGCCAGCGCCCGTATATGGTCGGGCGTCGTGCCGCAGCAGCCGCCGATCACCTGCGCTCCCATCTGCCGCCAGCGCCGCGCTTCCTCAAGGAGCCTCGGCGGCGGGTACTCGTCGGTGAAATGCCACTCCGGCGGATCGAAGCGCCCGATATGCGGGTACACGCCGCACGGCCCACTCCGCACGGCGAGCAGTTCGCGGAGGCCTGCGGTGGCATCATCCGGCGGTATGCAGTTGACGAGAACAACGTCGGGCGCGAGCGGGGCCAACGCCTTCTCGGCGTCGGCCATCTTTTCACCGGTGAACAACACACCTCGTTCGTCACACACGAAACCCACCCAGCAGTGGAGGCCGGCCTGGCGGGCTGCTTCCAAGCCGACCGTAGCCTCGGTAACGCTGTTCACCGTCTCGAGCAGAATGAGATCCACACCGGCCTCGGCCATTACGTCCATGATCTCCCGGTACTCGCTGCGCATCTCATGGGCTGGTGGTGCGAGATCTGGACGGAAGCACCACTCGAGCGTGGTCACGGCACCGGCGATGGCCACGGGATGATCGGCCGCCACACCCACGCGCGCCTGCTTCGCCAGCTCGACCGAAGCCGTGAGCATCTTCGCTGCTCGGGTACCCAGCCCCGGGGCCCCGATATGTCTCATGTGGGCCTCGTCGCGAAAGTGGCTGAGGAAGCTGCGACGAGCGAGTTGGAACGAGTTCGTGGTTATAACATCCGCACCTGCGCGAATGTAGTCTTCATGGAGCCCGCGGATGGCGTCAGGTGAGTCGGTGACCCGGTGGTCAGCCCAGGAGAGGTTGCGCCGAAGGATCTCGGTCCCGATCGCGCCGTCCAGGATCACCAACTCGCCGGCCTCGAGGCGTTCACGGATCGCGTCGTAGTTGCTCACAGTACCTCCCGCAGCGCCTGAATATGGCCGGGACCCGTGCCACAACAGCCCCCGATCACGCGAGTCCCAGCATCCAACCAGCTTCGTGCGATGTCCGCATAGCGATCCGGCGGCCAAGCCTCGGTGCCGGTGAATTGCGGGTGGAACTCGAACTTCCAAGAAGGCGGGTCGAACGCG
>CANPVY010000286.1 GCA_947581845.1 uncultured bacterium
TTCACCTATGCGCTCGTCGTCTTCGGCGAAATCGTGCGCATCAACGGATCCGGGATGGGCTGCGGCCACGACTGGCCGCTCTGCAACGGCCAGCTCATCCCGCCAATGGACTTCGAGACGCTCATCGAATACGGGCACCGGCTGGCGGCGGTACTGGTCGGTTTCCTCCTCTTCGCCGTGGCGCTTTATGGCGTGCAGCGACGCCGCACGCCGGGGCTTGCTGGGCATGGCGTCTCCGGGCTCGCCGTCGGCGCCGCGACGCTGCTCATCGTTCAGGTCTTGGTAGGGGCCATCACCGTGAGGCTGGAGCTGCCCGCTGGCACAGTTGTCCTGCACCTGGCCATCGCCTCGGCACTGCTCGCCCTGCTGCTTATCGCCGGGCTGCGCGCGCTCACCAAGGCCCCAGCCGTCCGCGAGACCAGCACGACGTACCCGCACTGGGCACTCGCCGCCGCCGGGCTCGGGTTCGTGGCGCTCCTGTTGGGCGGGGCTGGTGGCGAACACGGGCGGCGCGCTCATGTACCTACACCGGACACACCGCCTCGTCGCCTACGCCCTCCTGCTCATCATCGCCGTCGCCAAGAGACAGCGAGCCAGCGCTCGTCGGCCTGATCCTCGTATTGGCTCAGGTCGCCGTGGCGGCGGTCATGACGCTGACGCGCTTGCCGCCGGAGCTCAGAGCCCTGCACCTAGCGGTGGGCGCTGCCCTCTGGGCATCTCTGGTCGTGTGGAGCACCCTGGCCACTCGGCAGCCGGCTTTTGCATGGACACCGCGCGCCACCGGCCCGATATGACGCCTCGTGCCCTGGAGCCCCTCTGCTACTCCAGCCTGTGCAGCTCGACGCGACGATTCTGCGCCCGACCCTCAGGCGTCGCGTTGCTCGCCACCGGATCATCGGGCCCGTAACCTTTGGCCAGCAGCCGGCCGCCGGCGACGCCGCGGCTGATCAGATATCGCCGCACCGCACTGGCTCGGCCCTGAGAGAGGATCAGGTTGTAGGGACGGAACCCGGAATTGTCGGTGTAACCTGCCACCTCGACGCGGACGGCCGGATTCGCGATGAGTGATGCCGCGACCTGATCGAGGACTCTTCGCGCTTCCGGCGTGAGGTCGGCGCTGTTCGACTCGAAACGCACGCCCTCGAGGATCAGCCGGGTCGCACCCTCCTCGAAGAGCAGCGGGCAACCACGGGCGTCGACGCGTTCGCCCGCCGGCGTATTCAGACATGCGTCATCGACATCGAGGACACCGTCGCCGTCGCTGTCCTCCGGCAGCGGGCAGCCGAAACCATCCACGGCCACTCCCGCCGGCGTGTCCGGGCAGGCGTCGTCCGCATCGACGACACCATCGCCATCGCTGTCCTCCGGCAGTGGGCAACCCTGAGCATCCACGGCCACACCCGTGGGCGTCTCGGGGCAAGCGTCGTCCGCATCGACGACACCATCGCCATCGCTGTCCTCCGGCAGCGGGCAACCCTGAGCATCCACGGCCACTCCCGCCGGCGTCTCCGGGCAGGCGTCATCGGCATCGACGACGCCATCGCCGTCACTGTCCTCCGGAACTGGACAACCACGGCTATCGACCCGTTCACCGCGCGGCGTGTCTGGGCACGCATCGAACGGGTCGGCAACACCGTCGCGGTCCGAGTCCACCGCCTCCCGCTCGACAAACACCTCCGGTCCCCTTCCACCGAAGAGGGGAAACAGGAAACTGAGGCCAGCTTGACCTCCGTAGTTCCAGTTCTCCCGCTCACGGTTGGCCGGCGATGGCATGTAGTCGAGAATCCCCTGCAAGCGTAGTGCGAGCGGCCCGGCAACACGGATCCGCAGGCCAGCGAGCCCGGTAATGCCGTTGTCGGCCCCGTCAGCCCCGGGGAGGTCACCACTGTATTCGTTGTGCACGTAGCCCGCACCCAACAGGAACCTAACGCCCCCGAACAACGGCTGGTAATAGACGAGGCGAGTACGGAGAGGCGTGTGAGTGACGTCCTGCAGCCCGTCCTCCTCCGTGGCTGTGAAACCGACTTCGCCTTCCAGCGAGAGCCACGAGAAGAGGAAGAGGCCCAGGTGGCCCCCGCCACCGAACTGGTCCTCGAAGGGCAGAGTCTCGTCGAAGATGGTGTAGCTCCCGAATCCAGCGAACTCTACCGCGCCTCCCTGTTGAGCGAGCGCCGGCCCCGCGCTCAGCAAGGCAGCCAGGCTTAACGCAGCGAACCCTCTTGCTGCCATAGGGCACCTCCTCCCGATCTTGGCCGACGGTGTATGACCGGTTACGGCTCACCGTCGAACCCACCCGGCCAGGCAGGCCCACCGGACAGTCACGTGGCCGACGACGTGAGTTTAACTCCACCTCAGGCGCTGTCGCCGTCCGGCGGGCTCCCTTCATCCACCAATACGATAGCGGCGAACGCCGAGATGCCACAATCACTTGTGATAGGCGCCTGGGAGCACCCAAATCGAGCCCAAGGCCTGTGACCAGCGGCACGATCGCGGGAAAGCCACGTCCGGCGCACCGATCTTGAGCGGGATAAGGAAGTTGCCGAAGGTACCGACGAGCAACGGCATGATCGCGAAGGAGATCATGAACGTGCCGTGCATCGTCACGAGCGAGCTGTAGAACTCCGGATTTATGATTCCCGCTTCCGCACCACCTACCAATAGCTGCCATCGCTGTGGCCTGGCAGACCCGGCGAGTATATCCGCCGCCCCCGCGACTGTGAACGAACGCTGAGGCCGGGACCCACCCGCTAACCGGCTGGCGGCGAGGGATCCGGGACTTCGGGTTTCCCGGACGGGCGCAGGTGGGTAGCTTGTGACGCCGATGAGTGCCAGATCGCCGACCGTGGTGGCCGTCGACACCGGCGGTACCTTCACCGACTTCGTGGTATTCCGCGCGGGCACGATCCAGGTGCACAAGCGTGCCTCGACCCCCACTAACCCGGCCCTTGCCGTGCTGGAGGGGTTACGTGAGCTCCTAGGAGCGGGGGAGGCATTCGTGCTCGCCCACGGCTCGACGGTCGCCACCAACGCGCTGCTGGAACGTCGTGGCGCGCGCACCGCCTGGATCACCAACCGCGGCTTTGAGGACCTTATCGAGATTGGCCGGCAGAATCGCCCCCAGCTCTACGTCCTGGTTGGTGAGCGGCCACCGCCTCTGGTGGCCGCCGACGAGCGCCTCGGGCTCAGCGGCCGCATCCTGAGCGACGGCTCGGAGGAGAGTCCACTGGTCGCGGAGGAGCTGGAGGCGCTCGTGGAGGGGCTGGGCCACATCGAGTCGGTGGCCATCGGGTTACTGCATAGCTATGCGAACCCGGCCCACGAGGACGCGGTGGCCGAAGCCTTGGCCACGCTCGCAGTACCGATTACGCGCTCGGGTCGTCTGCTGCCGGAGTACCGGGAGTATGAGCGGTTCTCGACGGCGCTGGTCAACGCGTACGTCGCACCTCTGGTCCAGGGGTATCTGGACACGCTCAGCCGTGAGAGTGGGGCGGCGCGGGTGCGGATCATGGCATCGGGAGGGGGAGCCTTCTCGGTGGAGCGTGCGGCTCGGGAACCCGTGCACACCATCCTGTCAGGTCCCGCCGGCGGCGTGGTGGCGGCGCTGGAGGCGGCGCAGCGCGTCGGGTTCGAGCGTGTACTGTCGTTCGACATGGGTGGCACCTCCACCGATGTCTCGCTCTGTACTGACCGCCCCATGCACACCAAGGAGTACCAGATCGCCGGTTCGGCGGTGGCCATACCGGTCATCGACATCCACACCGTGGGCGCTGGCGGCGGCTCGATCGCCCGCCGCGATCCCGGCGGCGCCCTCAAAGTGGGGCCCGAGAGCGCTGGCGCCGTGCCCGGCCCCATCTGTTACGGCTACGGCGGTCGTGAAGTGACGGTGACCGATGCCCACGTCTGGCTGGGACGCATCCCTGCCGACCTTTTTCTGGGCGGCCGCCAGACACTGGACCGGGACGCGATCGAGGCTCCCCTTTCGGCCCTGGCCAGCGCGCTCGGCGAGTCGCCCGAACGGGCGGCGCACGGCGTGATCGAGGTGGCCAACACGAGAATGGAGGGCGCGCTGCGGCTGATCAGCGTCGAGCGGGGCCACGATCCCGAGGATCTCGTACTGGTCGCCTTCGGGGGCGCAGCGCCGCTGCACGCGGCGGAACTCGCCGCGCGGATGGGCGTGCCGCAAGTTTTGGTGCCGCCGGATCCCGGCACGCTCTCGGCCCGGGGAATCCTGGTGGCCGATGTGCGCAAGGACGCCTCGCGCAGCGTGCTGCGTCAAGGACCG
>CANPVY010000287.1 GCA_947581845.1 uncultured bacterium
GGCCGCGTAACGCGACGCGATCACCTTGCTGAAGGCCTTACGTGCGAGCGCGCTCACCCAGGCCCGCGTGCGCGTCTGCCACTCATCGAAACCCAGAGACTCGGGAAGATGAAACTGATCCAGAAACGGGCCGCGGTAGAGCTCCACCACGTCCTCCCAGCGTTCTGCCTGGGCCGCTGCCTCCATCTGCTTGACATCTGCCACCAAGTCGTCCCACACCAGCCCCACCTGATCTCCAGCTACGCTGACGCACTCCTCGCCGAGTTCTTTCCGCACCGCGTACAGAATCTGGGAGAGTGAATGGCGTGCCTTCTCCTCTGGCTTCTGGGGCCAGAAGAGTCCCAGCAAGTTGTCCCGAGCCACCGGGCCTTCGATGGCCAGGTACGAGATGAGGGCAACCTTCTGCTTCTGCGCCGATAGCCCCGTGAACTCCGAGCCATCGCGCCGGATCGAGGCGCCGCCGAGAGTAGCTAGCTCAATCATGGCCGGCGAGACTCCACCTGCAGTGATTGCACGTCCGACCACCCACTACAAGTTGAAGTCTGCGGCCCCTGATCGCCAGCTACAGTTGCGAGCCTCGCCCCAAAGCCCACAGGCGCTCCCGGGGTCTCGACGCCTGGGTCGACAGACACAAGCCTGATAGTACGCCTTCTGGTGACAACGCTGGGTTTTCCTACGTCGGCTGGATGCTCGGCTAGGCCAGCTTGGGGGTGAGCTGATGACGTAATGCACTGCCAAGGCTGAGGCCTCCCGGTGCGGGCTGCTACCGCTCTACTTCCTCAGCCACCTCCCACTTCTTGCAGCGAAAGCCTGTCGCGGCAGCAGCACAATAGCCACCCCTAACGATTACCAATAGCAAGACAGGGCCAGACTGCAATCGCATGGTCGGGCTCCTTCGGCACGCATGAACAATGGCGCCCGCGCGACGGTCTCTCCTCGCAATCTAAGGACGCACGGCCGCCCCGACGATTCTCACCCGCGATCTAGGGACCCAGACGTGAAGCGTCCTTGGCTACAACCGGGCACCCTGCCCGATCTATCCAGAGGCATGAAGCAGCAGGACAGCACTGCACGCCCCGAAGATGTGGTCACGCAAACGACAAATCAGCACCGGAGATGATTCCCAGATGATCGAGTGCGGTCGTAGTTGACGCACGATTGATTCCCCGCTGACGCACCCCACCCACACTGCAAGCCTAGAACAAGCGAGTTGCGTGTCCGCAGAGTCAGGAGGTACAGACTCATGCCCGCCACTGCCCAAAACCGGATTGCTGCTGCCAGTCTGCGCGAGGACCCGATCTCCCCGGCGCTGGAACAACTGGTCTCGCGCTACGCCTCGATCGTCCGCGACGCAGCGCGGCGGCACAATCTCTCGGAAAGTGACGTCGACGAGGTGTTCCAGGACGTGCGAATTCGTATCTGGCGGGCTCTCTCGACCAGCGAGAAGATCTCGGTCGCTCCTGCGTCCTACGTATACCGTACTGCGGTGTCGGCGGCCTTGGACTTGATCCGTCGCCGAAGGGCGCGGCACGAGCAAGGGCTTGAGCGCGCCAGACACGGCCTACCAGCCAGAGCGGGCGCTCAGCCCGACCAGGCGGTCGAGGCAGCCGAACTGGTCCTCCAGCTCACGCGCGCGCTTGATGAGCTCGGCGAGTCGCGCCGGCTGGTAGTGCGGATGCACCTGGCAGGCTACCACCGCAACGAGATCGCAGAACTCCTCGGGTGGACGGAGGCGAAGACGCGCAACCTACTATACCGCGGCCTGGCAGACCTCAAGGCGCGACTCGAGAAAGAGCAGCTCCAACCGGGATCACGGGGTGAGCGACGATAAGCTTCGAGCGGCCTACGAGCAGATATTGTCGCGGTGGGCCGCCGGCAGCCGCAAGCACTGCATACCACCCGAAGATCTGCTCGCCTCGGCTGAGCAACGGCTCACGAGGAACCGAGAGCTGGAGGTGCTGGATCACATAATGGGATGTAGACCCTGCCGTGAAGATTTCGAACTGCTAAGAGCGATTCGAAAGGCGAAAACGGTGATAGAGCGACCGGGAAATCGCGAAGCCGAGTAACACAATCTCCGCCGCGCAAAAAGCCAGGCGCCACTCTGGGCTGGCCTCCACGTACAATGTTAAGCGGTGGGCAGGCCGACGTCAGCCCCGCCGGGGGCTATCGCATCCCGTGGTCCGGCACCATCTTTGTGAGGTTTCCGACTTGCTCGCACGATGGCTGAGATCCCCGACCGTCTACGCTCGGCCCTGGCCGACCGCTATCCCATCGACAGGGAGCTAGGTACCGGTGGGATGGGGACCGTGTACCTGGCTCGCGATCTCAAGCACGACCGCGCCGTCGCACTGAAAGTCCTTCGCCCCGATTACGCTGCGGCGCTGGGTACGGCTCGCTTCCTGCGCGAGATCGATATCGCCGCAAAGATGACGCATCCCCATATCCTGCCCCTCTACGACTCGGGAGAGGCGGACGGCTACGTCTACTACGTCATGCCGTATGTGGAGGGCGAGTCCCTGCGCGATCGCCTCACCAGGGAGAAACAACTGCCCATCGAAGACGCGATCCAGATCGCACGGCAGGTCGCGGACGCGCTCACTTACGCCCACAAGCGCGGCATCGTTCACCGGGACATCAAGCCGGAGAATATCCTCCTGGAGGATCGCGAGGCCGTCGTCGCCGATTTCGGCGTCGCGCGGGCGGTCACAGCCGCGGCAGGTGACACGCTGACGGCCAGTGGCGTCGTCGTCGGCACGGCGCACTACATGAGCCCCGAGCAGGGCTGCGGCGAGCACGACTTGGACGCGCGAACCGACATATACGCGCTGGGCTGCGTCCTCTACGAGATGCTGGCCGGCGAGCCGCCGTTCACCGGCCGAACCGCGCAGGCAGTCATCGCACGACACGTGAGCGAGCGCGCGCCATCGCTGCGCGTGGTCAGGCCGGAAGCGCCGCCCTGGCTGGAGCACATCGTCCACACCGCACTCGCCAAGTCTGCGGCCGATCGGTTTCCGACCGCCGAGTCTCTCTCACAGTCGCTGGCGGCTCACACAGCGCCGCAGCTGGCGCTGCGTGCCCCAGTTTGGGCGCGCTGGCGCGCGCGCTTTCGCGTGAGACACGCACTGGCCGGCGGCGCCCTCGTAATCTTGCTCGTCGCGGGGTGGTACCTGCTCCAGCCGGCTGGTGGCAGGCCGGGTGAGGAGACAGGCGCCCATGTCGCCTTTCCCGCCACCAATATTGCGGTACTGCCGCTTCAGGACTTCAGCCAGCAGGACAACAGCCATCTGGCCGCCGGCTTCAGCTACTTCCTCGCCAAGCATCTGGCGGGCATTCCCACGCTGACCGTGCTCTCGTACGAGAGTGTGCGACGGTACGAGGAAGAAGGCGTGCCGCTCGATAGCATGGTGGCACGACACCAGCTCGGTACGCTCATCGAGGGCAACCTCATCGCGACCGATCAGCAAATCCAGGTCTCGGTTAACTTGACCGACGCCGTCTCGCGTGCCCAACTCGCGAGCGTGCCCCCACTCGTCAGGCTGCGCAGCGAGAGCCCGGCGCTACTGCGTGATCTAGCCGATGAGATCGGTCGCCTGCTTCGCCAGCGGCTCGGCTCCCAGCTGACGCGGCGCGCCCTCGAGGCGGGCACGGAGTCAGGCGAATGTCTCGAGCGCGTCTTCCGCGCCAATGCGCACCGGCATCAGGCTGAGTCGCTGGCGAAGGCCGGCGACACTGAAGGCGCTGCCGCGGCCCTGGACGCGGCCGATTCCTTGCTGATCGAAGCCGAATCCCTCGACCGCGACTGGATCGAGCCCATCATCGACCAGGGATGGGTTGCCGTCTACCGCGCACGACTGTTCACGGACGTTCCGCAAACCTATGAGGCGGAATACGCACGACAGGGGATCGCGCACGCGGAACGGGCGCTCGAGCGAGAGCCGTCAGACCCCGAGGCGCTCGAGCTACGCGGGATTCTGCGTTCCTATCTGGCCGAGAGCGCGAGTGATGCCGCGGAAGTAGCCCGTCTGTGGGAGGGTGCGGAACTCGACCTGGCGAGGGCCGTCGAGCTCAACCCGTCGCTGGCGGCGGCGTGGAGCCGCCTGAGCCTGGTCTACTGGGAACGCGGCCGCTTCCACGAGGCGAAACGGGCGGCGGAGCGCGCACTCGAGGAAGATGTCTGGCGGTTCAACGACGAGACCATCATCATGCGCCTCTGCCAGGCCACCCTCGATCTCGAGCAGTTCGATGAAGCGTACCGCTGGTGTGTTGTCGAAGGGCGCCAGCGCTTTCCGGACAGGTCGGGCTTCGTCTCGTTCGAGCTTGCGCTACTGGCGTCGTCCGTGGGACCGGAGCCCGATGTCGAGAGAGCCTGGCAGCTCGCGGACACGCTCCTTCATATCACCAGTCCCCACCGCCGGCCCGCTACCCGTGCCCTCGTACTAATGGACGTAGCCGCGGTCCTGGCGCGCGCCAATCTGGCCGACAGCGCGCGCGCCGTCATCCGTCAAGCGCGAGAGACCGCACCACAGGCAGACCTCCGGCTCGACCCGCGGGAGGCGAACGCACGGCTACAGCTCGGCGAGCCTGACGAAGCGATCCGCCTCCTCGCTCGCTTCCTCGCGGCTCGGCCGGACGAGCGAGCGAAGGTCGCGAAGGATTGGTGGTGGAGGCCGCTCCGCGACCACCCCGAGTTCCGGGCGCTCGTGGAGTAGCCCCCACCGCGTATTCCATCAGGGCTCGCCCCCGCCCTTCTTCTCTTCGTTCTCGTCGATCAGCTCCGGGTCCGCCGTGAAGACCCAGTCGCCCACCGCCACGGCGATGAAGTACGAGTACTTGCCAGGGGCGACGTCCGCACGCACAGTCCCGCCCTGCGGCTCTCCACTAGGACTCAGTATGCGCCGCTCCGAGAGCGGACTGATCGGCGAAAAGTGAACCGTCCACGGATAACCATCAGGGCAAGACCAGACGACCAGGTCGCCGGGAGCGATGTAGAGCGGGTCCGGCGATACCGTGGCAGTGCGTCTGATCCTATCGAGCCCGATCTGGACGGTCTTTGGGGTCACTGGAGTGTCCACGCAGATCTCCAGCTCCACCACGGCGCCGCTGTCCACGCTCACCTCCGCCCTCGCGGGGGCATATCCCGGGGTGTGCACGCGCACCTTGTAGCCACCCGGGCGTAGTGTGAACGAGAAGAGCCCATTGGCATCGGCCAAGGTGGAGAGACCTGTCCCAACGACCGACACTTCAGCTCCCGGCAGCGGCTGCCTGTCCCCATGCAAGGCGAGGCAGGCCCACCCCCTGATGGTCCCGAAATGCTGGACCTGGAGCGCCACCACGCTGGACAAGTCGGAGGCCCCCTCTGCCCCCGCGACCGCGTTGGACCTCTCTGGTTTCAACCCAGGCCCGCCGAACGAGAGGAAGGCCAGTGGCAACAGCAACAGCGCCGCCAGTGCGGTGGTCCTTCTCATAGGAACCTCCTGCTAAGGTTGAGGCCAAAGAAACCAGTCCGTCGAAAAGCAACGACGCCGCAGGGTTAGCACACGCAGCGCTCCGCCTCCGGCGCTCTGGTAAGGCCTGACAACTTGAATTGGCGTACTGCAGGCATGGTTGAAGCCGCTGAGGTCTGGCACATCCCCCCAGGACCCCGGCCCAACCCAATCTCCAAGCTAGGTGACGCTGGCCAGCATCACAAGCAGCTCGTCGTAGTAGCGGGTGCGGGCGGCCTCCCTCCGGTCAGCCGTTCACTCTCTCCGCAACACCTCCACCGGGTTGACCTGCGTGGCGCGCCAGGCGGGCAGGAAGCAGGCCAGCGCGGCCACCAGGCCGAGGAACCCGACCGCACCCACGTACGCCGCGGGATCGAGTGGCTGGGTCTCGAACAGGAGTTGCCGGAGCACGAGCGTCCCGGGATAAGCAGCGGCAACGCCCAGCAGCAGGCCAAACCCGGCCAGCAGCATGCCTCGTCTCAGGATCATGCCGAGCAGGTCGCCCTGCGAGGCCCCCATGGCCACGCGGACTCCGAATTCGTTAAGTCGCTGACTCACGTGGTAGGCGAGCACACCGTAGAGCCCGATCGCCGTCAGGGCGAGGGCGACGGCCGAGAAGAGAACCAGCGAGAGTATCACGATCCGGAAACCGGCCACTTCACCATCGAGGACCGACGCCATCGTCGACACCTTCGCGAAGAGAACGTTCGGGTCCTTCCGGCGCAGCAGGTCGTCTATCGGTCCCACGAGCGTGTTCGGGTCGCCCGACGTGCGAACGGCGAGCTGCGCCCGCGCCGGACCCATCTGGGCGTGTGACATGTAGAACGCCGCGTCGGGCGCGCCGCGCAGCGTGTTCACCCGGGCGTCTCGGACCACGCCAACCACCTCGAACGTTCGCCAATCGGCAACGTTCACCATGCGGCCGATGGGATCCGCGCCCTGGAAGAGCGCCCGCACCACGCCCTCGCTCAGCACGATGACGAAGGGGCTGCCTGGGACATCGGTCGCCGCAATGTCCCTTCCCGATACGAGTGGGATGCCCATCGTAGCGAAGTAGCCGGGCGATATCCACCGGGCCATGGCCGAGAAGGATTCCTGTACCGACGGAGACGGCTGCTCGGCGGGCCAGATGGACCAGTCCTGCCAGCGGCTGAGGATCGGCAGCTTGTTGATCACGGTCGCCGAGACCACGCCCGGCAGCGCCTCGATCTCCTCCAGCAGCGAGTTGAAGAACTGGTTACGTTCTTCCGGCGTCGGGTACTGGGAGGGTTGGATCTGCAGCTGGCCGGTGAGCAGATTCTCCGGGTCGAAGCCGAGATCGACCGTCGACAGGTGCACGAAGCTGCGGATCAGCAGGCCCGATCCGATGAGCAGCGCCACCGACAGCGCCACCTGCAGTACCACGAGCCCACTTCTCAGCCGGCTGCTCCTGACATCCGGGGAGGCGCGGGTCGCCGAACGCAGTTGCTGGGCCGGATCGCTGGCCGTGCCTCGCAGAGCCGGAACCACCCCAACCACGAGTCCCGTGGCGACCGACACCAGGAGTGTGAAGATCAGCGCCGTCGAGTCGATGACGGGGCGCTCCATGCCCAGTTCGCCGACGGGAAGCAACTGCAGTATCACTCCCTGCAACAGATACGCGACCGCGATACCGAGCAGTCCCGCCACAACCGTGAGTATCAGGCTCTCCAGAT
>CANPVY010000288.1 GCA_947581845.1 uncultured bacterium
CCCGGATTGTCCAACATGACCGATCAATTGTCCCTGGCGAACCCGAACTCCACGTCGAATCCCCTTGGCGATGAAGCTCAGGTGCGCGTAGCGGGTGACATAGCTGTTAATGTGGCGTATCTCCACGATCCTGCCGTAGCCGCCCCACCAGCCTGCCCGAGTGACCGTTCCGTCCGCTGTCGAATGGACCGGCGTGCCGATGTCGGCGGCGTAATCCGTTCCGTGGTGCGCGCGGTAGATGCCCAGCCTGGGATGATAGCGGCGCCTAGCGAATCGCGAGGAGATACGACGGAAATCCACGGGCGCCTTGAGAAACACGCGCCTCATCGAGTTACCGTCCGCGTCGAAGTACTCGCGGCGCGGCTCGAACCAGAACGCGCGGTGAGTGGTCCCTCGGTTAGTGAACTCAGCTGCCAGCACGCGGGCGTACCGTACGGAGCCGTTATCGCGGATGTGGCGCTCGTAGACGGCCCGATAGTGATCACCGGGCCTGAGGTCGATCCCGAAATCGATGCTCCACTGGAACGGCCGGTAGATACCCCACATCAAGCGCTCGATGCGCTCGCGAGCGCTGACCTGGGGTGCCGGAAGCGCGATCAGGGAGTGATAGAGCGTGCTGGTGATGGAGCCGGCGAGCACCAGCGTGTCCACGCGTACCGTGAGCGGCAGCAGCTCGGACGACCAGGCGACGTCGCCGGGCGTAAGCCGAACCTCATGGTCGGGATCGATACGAAGCGTGACTCCGACGAGGCTATCCCAGGCGGTACGCTGGACGCGTACCGTCACGCCGGGCCGCAGGGTGCGTGGGTTCGCATAGGCGCGCAACGCGTCCACCGCATTGGCCACCTGGGTCGCGCTGAGCGACTGACGTGAGAGCACCTTTGCGAGGACCTCGCCCCGCCACAGCGTGTCCACTGCGACCACCGCCTCAGCTTGCTCGCTGGAGACAACGACCGGCTGTAGCCGGGGCAGCCGGCGCTGCGAGCTGGCCGGACGTCCGAGTATGAGCGTCAGGCCGCCGGTGACCAGCAGCGCGAAGACAAGCAGGCCTCTACCCATGCTGCCTTCGGGGAGGGGGTATCACGCCGGGCGGGGTCCGGTCCCGAATCACCCGTCACACCTCCTGTGCTAATCCATCTGGCGCCGAATGAACGTGGGGATCTCCAACTCCCGCGGGTCGGTGACCTGCAGCGGGACGACGCTCGTCTCGCGCACCTGTGCCCCCACCGGTTGCTTGGCCTTGCGAACCGCGAAGTCCGGCCGAATCACGCGGGCGGATCCGGTACTTTCGCCCGGTTGGAATCCCGTGGCGATGACCGTCACGCGAATCTCGTCCTCCAGCGTCGGATCATGCACGGTGCCGAAAATGATCTCCGCCTCATCACCGGCCGCGTCGCCGATAACCGTGCTCACGGTAGTGACCTCTTCGATGGTGAGGTCGACACCACCTGTGATGTTGATGAGTACGGCCTTGGCACCAGCGATCGACACGTCGTCCAGCAATGGCGACGAGATCGCCTCCTGCGCGGCCTCCTCCGCGCGGTTCTCGCCCTGGCCATAGCCCGTACCCATGAGCGCCGGCCCACGATTCGCCATGACCGTGCGCACATCGGCAAAGTCCACGTTGACATCCCCGGTCACGCTAATCAAGTCGGAGATGCCACGTGTGGCCTGCAGCAGCACCTCGTCCGCTTTCTTCAGCGCGTCGCGGAAGCTCGTGCCTTTGCCGACAACGGCGAGCAGCCGCTGATTCGGCACCACGATGACTGTGTCCACCGTCTTGCGGATCTCCGCCAGGCCGATTTCCGCCTGGTGCATCCGCTTCCTACCCTCGAACTCGAACGGCTTCGTCACGATGGCTATGCTCAACGCACCCAGCTCGCGGGCGAGCTGGCCGATGATGGGCGCGGCTCCTGTGCCGGTACCGCCACCGAGGCCCGCCGTAACGAACACCAGGTCGGCATTGCGCAGTACCTGGACGACGTCATCCTTGTTCTCGTCGATGGCTTGCCGCCCGATCTCCGGGCGTGCCCCCGCACCCAAGCCGCGGGTCAGCTTCTTGCCGATCTGCACCTTCACCGGCGCCCGGCAGTTGTTGAGCACCTGCAGGTCGGTGTTCACCCCGATGAACTCGACGCCCGGCAGGTTCTCCTCAATCATCCGGTCGACAGCGTTGTTGCCACCGCCGCCGACACCCACAACGCGCATCGTAGCCCCACGCAGGCGCGCCTCCGCAAGTTCGAACCGTATCATCGCCAATCCCCTCCCCTCTTAGAAGAACTCCTTCAGCCAACCCCCAACCTTGGCGAGCGCCCGCAGCGTCGGGCCCCGTCCATGAGCGAGGTCCTCACGAATCCGCTCAGCAGCGAACAGCAGCAATCCGGCCGCCGTCGCGAACTTCGGGCGACGGACCGAGTCCGCCAGTCCGGTGAGCTTCTCACCCGGCGCGCCGCAACGCACAGGCATCGTGAAGATGGATGCGGCCAGCTCCAGGATGCCTTCCAGGCTGGCCCCGCCGCCCGTCAGCACCACCCCACCACCCAAGCGATTCGCGTAGCTGGCACGCTCAATCTCCTGATGCACCAGCGTGAGCACCTCGTCCAAACGTTGCTCGATGATGTGCGCCAGGAACTCACGCGGCATGTGTTTCCTGGCCCCCGGAGCGGGCCCCGGCAACTCGATCATCTGTTGCGCGTCGACCAGCCGGGTGCTGGCCACTCCGTATCGCTCCTTCACGCGCTCGGCTTCAGCGTAGGGTATCCCCAAGCCCTTGACCAGATCGTTGGTGAAGCTCACGCCGCCGCACGGCACCACGGCGACGTGCCGGATCTTTCCCTCGTGGAAGATGGCGATCTCTGTCGTACGGCCGCCGATCCCCACAACGGCGCTGCCGACCTCGCGCTCCTCCGGCGTGAGCACGCTCAGCCCGTAGGCCAGCGGACTCAGGACCAGCAGGGCGACCTCGTAGCCAGCGCGCGTCACGGCCTTGCGCAGGTTGCGGGCCGCGGCGCCGGAGGCGAGCACCATGAAGACCTCAGCCTCCAGCCTCGTGCCCAGCATCCCCACCGGATGCTGGATCCCGCCCCGGTGATCGACTGAGTAGTCCTGTGGGATCACATGGATCAACTCTCGGTCGGGCGGTACGACGACGGCACGGGCTACCTCGTGGACACGCTCGACGTCGTGCTCATCGATCTCGTCCGCGCCGACCGCGACCACTCCATTGGACGAGGTGGTCTGCACGTACTCGGCGGACAGCCCCACGTAGAGGCTGCGCGGTTGAATGCCAGCCATGAGCTCGGCCTGCTTCAGCGCCTGGCGTATCTCTGCAGTCGTCTCCTCGATGTTGCTCACAGCATCGCGACGAACCCCGTTGGGCCTGACCTGACCGACGCCAAGGACCTTGACCTGAGACGAGCGGTCACCGTTGGAGACCAGCTCGCCGATCACGGCACAGGTCTTCGTCGACCCGATGTCGAGCGCACCGATGAGATAAGGTGTAGCGATCATCTCTGCTCTCTCCGCACCACGATTTGGTCTGCGTAGCGCGCCTCCACCAGCGCCGCAGCGATGCCACGGCTCCGCAGGTCCGCCAGCGTCGCCCGGACCCGTCGGACCAGGGTCTCGTTGATCGCACTGGGCAAGGCAAGGCGCCGCACCGGCTGTGACGTCGTCAGATTCGCCAACAGTCCTTGATCCAGCGCTAGCTCGAAGTCAGAGATGACCGACGCCAGTCCTGGATCCAGGGCTTGCAGTCTCGCGAAGATCACCAAGGCGCGAAGCGCCGGGCCTTCGCGCAGTCGGGTCGAGTCGTCCGCCAGCTGGGCCTGCGCCGTCAGCAGGGGAAGATCGAGCGACGTGCCGACAGGATCGATCGGCAGCAGCGTCCCATCGCCACGGACGACGCGCAGCTCTGGCGCACCGACGAGGGCCACGGGCTCGACTTCTCGCACCACGACACGTAATCTCCGTAGCCCTGACCGCCGTATGTGAGCCTCGTCGATCAGGGGGTGCCGGATCAGTCGGCGCTCGATCTCT
>CANPVY010000289.1 GCA_947581845.1 uncultured bacterium
GCCTGAACGGCTCGATGTGGTCGGTCGAGGGATCGATCAGGACGACCTCATCGCTGAGCGGCTGCAGACCCTGCAGGAGCAGACCGTAGCTGAGCACGGACTTGCCGGTCCCCGAGTCCCCGACCAGTACCAGGCAGCTGTCACCGTCAGCCAGCGCCGCGGCGTGCAGGTAGACGTAGCGAGAGGCATGCGCCAGTAGAACATCCGTCAGTTCGGCCTCGCAGAGGGCCGCCGCCTCGCCTGCTTCATCGGCATACCAGTCGCCACTCGGGCCGGCCAGCTTGTAGCTGCCGTTCTCACGGTCCAAGCAAATCTGCACGCCACCGATATCGCGGGGTCCTGGACTGTGCTCTCGATAGGCCGGATAGAAGCGGGCTATGATGGGCAGCAGCTCGGCCGCGGTCACGAGAACTGCGACGCGGCCGCGGCCAGCGTACTCGCGATAGTGCAGAGTCTGAGCCGCGGTCACCGCTGGCTCCGACTACGTTCCCGGCGGCCGCTGCCGCGGGCGATACTTGTCGGACGGTCGCTCCGTTCCCGCGGGTTGCTCGCGACTCGGCACCTGCTGCGGGGCCGCCTGCTGGTGTTTATGTATCGAGGACTTCCCCTGCAGGATCCCCAGCGCCGGTGCGACCGAAAAGGTCGCAACGGCGGGCGCCGTGTACGCCGCACCCCGCGCCAGCTTCAGCAGAAACTCCCGACGGGTCGGATCGCGGTCTTCGTTCACGTCTCTCCTCCCAATTGGCCAAGCGCGGACGCGGCCGGCCGCTGCTGCGGGGCGATCTGCGCCACCTCGATCTCTCTCGCCACCAACCGGTAGGCCTCTCTCAAAGTGCGCACGAACTCCGGAAATCGCTCCTTGAGCGCCGCAGCGATCTCAGCGACGCTGTGCTCTCCGTCCATCAGGTCAAGAACGGCACGGCGGGCCCGGCCTCGCGCTGTAAGCGCAGGTCGGTAGTCGAGCCGCGCCCGCTGCAGTCGCTCCATGGAGAGCGGGATTCCCCGGAACGAGTTCATCTCCTGCGTGTCCCCACCTGCGCTCACCCGCCAGGTCCACCAAGTGTCAGTCCGCGATGGCGCACCTCCCACGGTCGCGAGCGTGGCCACCAGCTGCTCACCGGGCCGCAGCCTTAGCGGGCGGGCCAGAGGCATGAACACCTGACCCCAGCTGCTGGAGCGATCCGCTGGCGCGTTAGAGTACGCAACGCCATCGGCCAGATCCAGGTCCAGCCACAGCCCCAAACCGTGCAGCTGCCCCGCCTGGCGCATCTCCCAGCCGACCTGGGCCGATAGGGAGAGCACCGCGTCCCCCGCCAGATCAACCCAGGCGACCTCGACTGGATCCGCCAGCAAGACGCTCTCATCCCAGCATGCTGGGTGCAGGTTATTCAGGACCCTGTGAGTCAGACGATCGATGTCGAGGCCGTAGGGGCCTTCTTCAGGCCACGCCACTAAAGCGTCGTAGCTATCGGGGCAGCAGACCGGCGCCAGCATCACGCTGATCGCACGGGGTACCGCAGTGGCCACGGGCTTGAGCCAGCGGCGCCGTACGTCCTCCAGAATGAGCGCTGTCTCAGTCTGGAACAGATACGGCGCGTAGTCCTCGAAGATCAGAACGTCGGCGCGTTCCGGAGGCTGAAAATCCGCTGCCCAGCCTTCCAGGAAGCTGATGCGGTCTGCGAGGCCGTTGTCCGTGCCTAACTGCCTCGCTACTTCGATGATCGGGTTCGCCTCCACCGCGTAGACGCGCGCGCCCGCCCGTGCCGCGAACATCGCGTAGGTCCCGATTCCAGTCCCGAGATCGAGCACTACCTGACCCGGCGACACGTTCCGCTCGATCGCACAGCGAAACGCCTCGACCCTCGGGATGTCCGCCAGCAGCTGGAGATACTCGACTGCGTCCATTCGACTGCCGTCAGGGGTGGAGCGACGGCCACGCGTCCCCGCACCCCTGCAAGTTAGCTGGTCAGGAGTCCAGCCTCCGCGAACCGCGCCAGTGCAGCGCGCACATCGGTCAGCGCACGTTCCGTCTCCAAACCGTACGTCTCCTGCAGCTTGCCGGCTATCTCCTCAGGGGTCCAATCGCCCGTGCAATGGCTCCAGACGATGGCGGCGGGCAGGTTGAGGACGTGCAGTTCGTTCGCGGCGGGGTCGAACACAACCCACTCCTCGTCCACCTGCCGAAACAAAAGGTCTTCGCGTGCCCGGGGCTGGCCTGTAGGTTGCATTGCCATATCCTTCAAGCTAGAGAAATCCGCAGCCGTTTCAAGCTGGAGCGGGCCAACGCTCCGGCCGGATCAAGTGTTAGACTAGCGAGGCCAATGGCCGCCACCAACGAAGGCGCCAAGCCGCTCGAGGACGAGTCGCAGCTCGTCGAGCGCGTGCGTCAAGGCGACCCCGATGCCTTCGCCGCTCTGGTCGATCGATACGCGGACCAGGCGTTCGCTGTGGCCTACGGGTTCCTCCAGCACGCTCAGGACGCCGAGGACCTCGTACAGGACGCGCTGCTGCGTGCGCTGGAACGCATAGATTCACTGAGGCCGGGCAGCTCATTCGGGCCGTGGTTCTACCGCTTGCTGGTCAACGCGGCCCTCAACCGGCGCAAGTACCTGGCCCGCCGGCGCACCGCGGAGCTGCCCCTCACGGCACCGGCCCAGGACAGCCCAGCTCTCGATTCGGAGCGAGCCCAATTGCAGACGCGGCTCGCCCAGGCGCTTGGGCGACTGCCAGGTGAACTGGAAACAGTGGTGATCCTCCACGACTTAGAGGGCTTCACCCACCCGGAGATCGCCGACATACTCGGCATTCCGGAAGGGACCTGCCGCTCACACCTGTTCCGAGCTCGCCGTGTGCTGCGGGCCCTGCTAGAAGACTTCGAGGAGTAGGAAGCGAGGCGGAACGACCATGTCTGAGCCAGACGACGAGCTGCCGGTCCCGGAGCTGGCGCCCCTCAAGGCCCCTCGCCGCTCCGACATCGAGCGGCGGCGTGCCCGACACCGCATCCTCGCCGCAGCCGAGCCGCTACTGGCACGCCGCAGGCGCGCAGTGTCCTCCTGGGAGGTACTCGCCGCCTGGGCCCGGCCAGGACTGGTGGCGGCGAGTATCGCGCTCGCCGTACTTGCCGCCGCGCTGAGGCTCGGCGCTGGCAGGGCGAGTCCGGCTCCCCAGCCCATCCCGCTCGACGACGTGCTGGCGACGGGTGCGAACGGGTCGGTGCCTGCGCTGTTGGTGGCGATGCGTGAGCCTGACGCTGATGCGGTCGTGGCAGCAGC
>CANPVY010000290.1 GCA_947581845.1 uncultured bacterium
GCCGGTCTCTTCTTCGGCTGGCTGCCGGCACTGATCTGGATCGTTGTCGGCTCGATCTTCGTGGGTGGCGTGCACGACTTCGGTGCCGCGGTCGCGTCGGTTCGCCACAAGGCCAAGTCTGTGGCGGAGCTGGCAAAGCAGTACATCACGCCGACCGCCTACAAGCTGTTCCTCGCCTTCATCTGGCTGACGCTCATCTATGTGATCGTCGTCTTCATGGATCTGACGGCGACCACGTTCGTGAACGTGGAGATGAATGGCAGTGGCGTGGCGATCTCGGCCATCATCTTCGTGGCGCTCGCGCTGGTTATGGGCTACGCGACGATGCGGCGCGGGCTCGGTATCAAAGGGGGGACCCTCATCTTCCTGCCGCTCGTGTTGCTGGCCATCTATGTGGGCGACGTGTTGAGCGTGGAGGGCGGCTTACTTCCGCGACTCGCGGGCGCTGAGAACAACAGCTGGAACGTGATTCTGCTTTTCTACTGCCTGGTGGCTTCGATCACGCCGGTCTGGATCCTGCTGCAGCCGCGCGATTATCTGTCCAGCTGGTTGCTCTATCTATCGGTGGTCGGCTCGGGCGTGGGCCTGTTGATCGGTGCGTTGACCGGTGTGGTCGAGTTCAGTGCGCAGTGGCCGGCCTGGGTGCGGCCGGGTCAGGTGACGGGTCTTGGCGTGACGCACCTGGGTCCGGTCTTCCCGATCCTGTTCATCACCGTGGCCTGTGGCGCCTGCTCGGGCTTCCACTCGATCGTGGCGAGTGGGACGACAGCGAAGCAGATCCGCCGCGAGACGGACACGCAGCGCGTGGGGTACGGGGCGATGCTGATCGAGGGTGTGGTGGCGGTAATCGCCTTGGCGGCGGTGATGATTCTGCCGTTCGGGCTGGGCGGCTTCCGCTCAGATCCGGTCGAGATCTACGCGAACGGGATTGGCCACTTCCTGACCAGTTTCGGCATACCGCATCGCTTTGGCGCGCATTTCGGCCTGCTGGCGCTGTCCACTTTCCTGCTGACGACGCTGGACACGTGTACGCGGCTGTGTCGTTACATCGTGCAAGAGGCATTTGGTTGGGACAAGAACGATGCGAAGAGCCGGATCCTGGCCACAGTCGTCACTCTGATCTTGCCGGCCTACCTCGTCTTCGTGACGTACACGCACCCGGAGACGGGCCAGGTGCTCCCCGCCTGGCGCGCGGTCTGGCCGGTCTTCGGGGCCACGAACCAGCTGCTGGCGGCGCTGGCACTGTTGGCGGTGACGGTCTGGCTCAAGCGCACCGGCCGTACGTGGGCCTTCACCGGGTTGCCGATGGTGTTCATGCTGGTGATGACGATGACGGCGCTGGGACGGCTGGTCTTCGAGTTCCGCTTCTCGCTGATTGGCGTGATCGCAACGGTTCTGTTCCTGCTCGGCCTGTTGCTGGCGATCGAGGCGGCGAAGGCGTTCCGCTTGCAGGAGCTGGGCCCGGAGCCGGTGACGCTGAAGCCGGCGGAGGCGCTGGCCGATTAGCGCTCGATAGCTTGGCGAGTCTCGCGGCAAGCGATTTCCTGGTCATAGGTGGCGGCGTCATAGGTCTGCGCGTGGCGCTGGAGGCGAAGCGCCGCTACTCCGATGCGCGCGTGACCCTGATCGACAAGGAAGCGCGCCTCGGATTGCATGCGAGTGGGCGCAACAGCGGCGTGCTGCACGCCGGGTTCTACTACACGGCGGACAGCTTCAAGGCGCGGTTCACGCGGGACGGGAACGCGCGCCTGAGCCAGTACTGTGACGAGCGTCGCCTGCGCATCAACCGCTGCGGCAAGCTGGTCGTCGCGAAGGACGGCAGCGAGCTGGCCGTACTTGACGAGCTGCTACGCAGGGCGCAGCGGAACGGTGTGGAGCTGCAGGACCTCAGCGCGGCGCAGGCGCAGGCGATCGAGCCGCGAGCCAAGACGCACGAGCGAGCCCTCTTCTCGCCCAGCACGGCCACCGTTGACCCGGCTGAGCTCATGGCGTCCTTCCTGAAAGACGCCGAGTACGGCGGGGTGCAGGTGCTCACCGGAACGGCGTACGTCGGGCGAGCGGGTAACGAGGTGCGGACCTCGCGAGGTCGCATGCCGGTGGGCTATGTGATCAATGCAGCGGGGCTGTATGCCGATCGGGTCGCGCGTGACTTCGGATTCGCCCAGCGCTACCGCATCCTGCCGTTCAAGGGGCTCTACCTTCACGCGGCGCCGGGGTCTTACAGGCTGCGCACCAACATCTATCCCGTACCGGATCTGAGGACCCCGTTCCTAGGCGTGCACCTCACGGTAAACGTGGACGGGCAGGTCACGCTCGGTCCCAACGCCGTGCCGGCGCTCTGGCGCGAGCAGTACGGGATCTTCGAGAACTTCAAGCTGGAGGAGTTCCTTCAGATCGTCGGCCTGGAGGGGTACATGTTCGTGCGGAACCGCGGGTGCTTTCGTACGATCGCCTTGCGGGAGCTGCCCAAGTACTACCGACCCAGGCTGGTGAGCGAGGCGGCGAGCTTGGCGGAGGGGGTGCGGGGGGACTGCTTCAGGCGCTGGGGTGCGGCAGGTATTCGAGCACAGCTGGTCGACATCGAGAAGTATCGGCTGGAGTACGACTTTTGCCTCGAGGGTGACGCACGCTCGTTGCACGTGCTCAACGCCGTGTCGCCGGCATTCACGTGTGCGATACCGTTCGCGGAATTCGTGTTGGATGAAGTAGCGCGGCTAGCGTCAGGCTGATTTGCGGCGTGCCTCGCTGAGCACGCGGCGCGCCAACTCGAGCAGTGCTGAAGGTGTGAAGGGTTTCCGCAGAAACGCCACTTCCTTGTTCGCCATCATGTCGCGCACCGTCTTGTTGTCGGTGTAGCCGGACATGTAGATGACCCGGGTGTTCGGGCGCGACTTTCGCAGCCGTTGGGCCAGCTCCGCGCCACCGAGGCGTGGCATGACGACATCGGTGATCAGCATGTCGATGTGGCCGGGGTGCGCCTGTTGGATTTCGAGCGCCTCGACGCCATCACGCGCCTGGAGGACTGTGTAGCCTCGCGACTGCAGCACGCGGGCGGCGAGGGTGAGGACAGCGGGTTCATCTTCGGCGAGCAGGATCGTGCGTTGATCGCCGAGCGACTCGTCGATTGGCTCGGCGCCCGTGCGCGCGTCGTGCTGCTCTTCGATGGCGGGCAGGTAGACCGTGACAGTGGTGCCTTTGCCTGGTGCACTCTCGACCCAGATGTCGCCGCCGCTCTGCTGGACGATCCCATAAACGGTAGGCAGGCCGAGACCGATGCCCTTCACCTCTTTCTTGGTCGAGAAGAAGGGCTCGAAGATCCGGCTGAGCGTGTCCTCATCCATCCCGCAGCCGTTGTCGATGATCGAGAGGACGGCGTACGGTCCGGGCTCTAGGAAATCCAGGTGACGCACCGCCTCCGGAGTGAGGCCGACGTCGAAGTGGGCGGTCCGGATGGTCAGGCGGCCACCTACGGGCATGGCGTCGCAGGCGTTCTCGGCCAGGCTCACGATGATCTCTTGAAGCTGGACGGGGTCGGCCTTCACTCGGCCCAGCGAGCTGTCGAGTTCCACCACCACCTGGATCTTGTCGCCGGCCATCTCCTCGAGGCGCAAGTCCAGGTCGGCGATGATGGCGTTCAGATCGAGCGGCCGCGGCTGCATCACCTGGCGGCGGCTGAAGGCGAGCAGTTGGTGAGTGAGTGCCGCAGCGCGCTGGCCGGCGGCTTTGATCTCCTCCAGATCT
>CANPVY010000291.1 GCA_947581845.1 uncultured bacterium
GCGCGGGCGCGGCCGCGGCGGCCGGGGCGCTCAGCGCCGATGAGGAGGCTCTGATCGCGGGCGGCGCGCGGAAGCTGCTCGGGCGTCTGTAGCGACCGTCAACGTGCCCGACGGGACAGCACCTCCCCGTTCAGCGCGCCGGTGAGCTGCCCGCTCTCGATGGCGAAGTCGCCGTTCACCAGCACGTGGACCATCCCCTCGGCGAGCCGGTGCGGGTCGTCGTAGGTCGCCGTGTCGCGCAGGCGCTCGAGGTCGAAGATGACGATGTCGGCCGCCGCCCCGGGCCGCAGGTAGCCGCGGTCCTCCAGTCGAAAGACGGTAGCCGAGAGGCCGGTCATGCTGCGGATCGCCGTCGCCAGGTCGATCACCCCACGTTCCCGGACATACACCCGAATCTTGCGCGGGAAGGTCCCGTAGCTTCGCGGATGCGGCTTGCCCACACCCATGCGTTCCACGTCACCGTCCGAGCAGGTCATCGTCCAGGGCTGGCGCATGAACAGCTCGACGTCCTCGCTCTTCATGTTGTAGGAGACGAAGCCGGCGCCGCCCGCTTTCAACAGCTCGATCGCGAGTTCGACGGGTTCCAGGCCGCGCTCCTCGGCGACTTCCTGCAACGTCCTGCCCTCGATGGACGCGTCAGCCCGGTGGTAGCGGAAGCTGAGCCGCGCGGCGCCGCCGCGCCGGTCGAGGTTCTCCAGCATGTCGGCGCGCAGACGCTCATGCGTCTCCGGGTCCTCGATTCGCGCGCGCAGCGAGTCCTGGCCGCCGGCCAGCGCCCAGCGTGGCACCAGGGCGCCGGTGATGCTGGTGCCGGAAGCCTCGTAGGGGTACTGGTCCGCCCAGACCTCGACCCCTTCGGCACGGGCCCGCTCGATCCGCTCGACCATCGCCTGCGAGTAGCCCCAGACCCGTGGGCCCAGGGCCTTGATGTGCGTGACGATACCCGGGATGCCCGCCTCGCGGGCGATACGGATCACCTCATCGACCGCGGCGACGACGCCGATGTTGTAGTCCGCCTCATCGCGGATGTGGCTGGTGTAGGCGCCACCGTACTCGCCGACGACCTTCGACAGCGCGATCACCTCCTCGGTGGTCGCGTAGCTGCCGGGGGAGTAGTAGAGCCCGCTCGACATCCCGTAGGCGCCCGCTTCCATCGCCGCGCGCACCAGCCCCTTCATCTCCTCGAGCTCCTCCGCTGTGGGCGTGCGGTTCTCCATACCCAGGACTTCCTCGCGGACCGAGCCGTGCCCGATGAGCAGCGCCACGTTGACTCCGAGGCCGTGCTCCAGCAGCCGCTGCCGCTGCTCCACGAGATCCACCGGGCCGCCCCCGTCCGGGTTGACGATGACCGTGGTGATCCCCTGCACGAGCAGCGGCTCTGCGGAGCTGAGCTCGGGAGTGGCCAGGCCCGGGGCCGCGTGCGTGTGTACGTCGATGAAGCCCGGTGCCAGGTAGAGGCCGCTGGCATCGATGACCCGCCGCGCGCGGGCGTTTTCCAGGTCGCCCACGGCGGCGACCCGGTCGCCGGAGATGGCGATGTCGGCGAAGTGCCAGGGGTTACCAGTGCCGTCGAGCACGCGCCCGTTACGGATTACGATGTCGTAGGGCCCCTGTGCCGTCGCCGAGAGCGGCAGGGCAGGGAACAGAGCTATCAGAACGAGCAGCGCTCTTGACCGTATCATCTTCGCCTCCCGGGCGTGAAGGCCAGCACGCAGAAAAGAGAAGCCCCGGCGCCGCGCGGCGCCAGGGCTCATATCGACAACTTGAGGGGACCCGAGTGAGGCCCGGATTACTCGGGCAAGCTGCCCGAGAGGACCAACGTGGGACCCTTGCCAGCGGCGCCTGCCCTCGGCTCCAGCGTCAATTGAATCTCACTGAACTGGGAGAGGTCAATTGCGCCGGTCAGCTCCAGGAGCTTCGTCGCCTGGAGGATCTGGGTCGCTGTCATGAACTCCTCGTGCACCACCGAATCGGCGTCCGTGATGTCCACGTACCCCGGTTTGGGCCCCGTGAGCGGGCCGATGGACGTCGCCTCACCCTCGGCGTCCACGAGCCAGACCTCGTAGACGTAGCCCGGTGGCGGCCGGCTCAGTCGCCGGAACTGGAGGGCCAGCTCGTCCCCCCAGATCGCGCCGTCACCGGAACCGGATACGCGGAAAGTCCGCGAGCCAGCGGGATCCGCCAGATCCAGAGCGCCGAGCTTGAAGTCATCGGCCGAGATGAAGATGTCGTCCGCCGGGTCCTCCGGCGTCCCGCTCTGATCCAGGAACTGGGCCCAGAACACAGGCTCACTCGCGCTCCCCGAGACGCCGGGCTTCGCCAGAACCACGTGCGTGAAGCCGCCCAGGCTCTGCGGATCGATCATACTGTTCCGCAGGATGAAGGCATGGCGCACGTTGGATGCCGCGACACCTTCGAAGGTCGCGGTGCGCGTCGTGTCGCCAGGGACATCCACCTCGGACTGCTGGCCCAGCGTGTCGGTGACGACGATCGTCTCGATCGGGAAGTAGTCCGCCGTCGCCAGGATGCTGTTGCCCGTCTCGACGTTCAGCAGCCACGCCTCGTACGCTACGCCGCTGGCCAGCGGCTCGAGGTCGCGAATCTCGTAGCGGATCCGGCTTGGCGCTCCGGACACATTCGCCAGATCGAGAGCCGCCTCGCGGTCCGCCCAGACCGGGAAGGGCGCGAAGCTATTCGGGATCGGGTTACCGCTGGGATCCAGATCGACGCCCAACTGGATGCGAATGACGGGCGGGCCGGGCGGCGGATCACCGGGATTCGCCGGTTCCCCCTCGTACACCACGATGTAGTTGTACTGCGGAACGACGCCCCTGCTCAGCTCGTTCGGCATGGCGATCGAGGAGTCCGGCACGTTCACCGAGCCCGTGTACCACGGCCACGGCGTGCCCATGCAGAAGTCCGCCGTGATGCGGCCGTCAGCGTTCGCCGTCACCGGCCCGAGGTACCACGGATTCGGAGGTGGGTCGGCGATAGGATTAAGCGCGCACTCGGGCCTGCCCCCCGCGGGCCACGTCAAGTCGGTGGGCGGATAGCCGCCGGGCGTTCCGTCCAGCGGGGCCAGACTGTCAGGCTCGGTGACCTCACCCTCGAGGAGGAACTCCACGGCATCGAGCACGCCGTTCACGTGAGTGGCAAGTCGCTCGAGCGCGTAGGTGTACGTCGCCACAGGCTCCAGCCCGTCCCACCTCATGTAGAAATCCCAGATGTCATCACCGTACCGTTCGGGCCCCCAGAAGTAGGCGAACTGGGTGACGAAGCCCTCCGGCGCGTAGACGGGGGCGAGGGCTGGGAGGCGGGGATCCTCACCGGCGATGCGCACGCCTGTGTGCACATAGTAACGCACGTAGGTCGTGCTGTAGTAGCCATCGGCCGCCTCACGCTGGAAAACATCGTCTATGCCCGCGGTGTCGACGACGAGCTTGAAGTTCTCGAGTGTGAGGCCCCCACTCGGCACGCCTCCGGCTTCTGCCACGTCGAGAGCCACTTCGGGTGCCGGATCGCCGACGCGATGCTCGTTGGGATCGGTGAGGTCCTCGCACGCGGCGACCCCGAGGCCGAGCGCCGCGGCGAGCGCCAGAAATATGTGGGTATCCAACCGCCTAACCACGTTCATGTCTGCCTCCCACTAGCGGCCCGCACCGGGGATATACGTGAATCCCACACTAAACCGCAGGTTGTGGATCGTGCTCTGCTTGTCTGGTGGCACTCCGCCCGGCTCGGGAAACCGGGGTTCGGCCAGGAGGGGGTCGGAGAGATTGAACCAGTCACGGTCATAATCCAGGAACACCATGTCACGGATCTCGAGGCAAACACCTGCACTCTCGCTGAGGGCATAGGTCCCGCCAAGGCCCAGGTTCAAACTGAAGCCGTCACGTGATTCGTCGCTCTGGTTCTGCTGCGGGTCGAGCGTGAAGGCGTAGTATCCGAACCCGGCGACGACGTGCGGCTCGATCTGACCGATCATCCTGGAGAGCTGTGCCTGCAGGCCGACGACGTAACTGGTCATGCGCTGTGCCGGCTGGTGGAACTCGGTTTCGGTGCCGAAATCCAGACGCACCAGGGGGAAAAACGTGGGATCGGTCTTCGGCCTGGCCACCTGACCGTAAAGTCCAAGGGCCAGGCTCGACGTTACGTAGTAGCTGGCATCCAAGGCGCCCACAACGGAGGTCTCGAGCGCGCTCGACTCCGCGAACGTCTGGATGCCGAGGTTCGCGGAAAGCCGATAGCGGCCAACCTCGGTTTGCGCACTGACCTCCGCGGCTCCGACAAGAACGAAGAGGCAGGCGCCCAACGGTAGCACGAGCTTCTGCATGGCCGGGCCTCCCTTAGAATCCGAAAGCGAGCGAGATGTGCTGCGTCTTGTCCAGATCGCCCATGCTCACGTAAGCGTAGTCCAACGTGAACTCGCGGTCCAACAGCGGGATGCGGACTCCCAGGCCACCGGCAAGACCGTCAGCGAACTCCCACGGTGCCTGACTCTCGTTCACAAACCGTTTGCCGCCCCGCACATAGAACAGCCTGCGGAAGCTGTACTCGAGCCCCAGGCTGGTCTGGATGTTGGTGTCGATGCCGTCCAGCACCTGGGCGTACGCCTGGAAGTCGTGGTCGGCGTTGGAGCCGAGGAGTGCCTCAGGCGGGCCCAGCAGTGAGCTGCGGACGGAGAATCGCAAGGTTGTGGGGAGCTGCATGTTCCTCGTATCGTGGCGGACCGTGCGGTCGCCCGCTGCGGGGAACGCCTCGCGGTCCTCAGGCAAGTAGGCGGAGACCAACCCGCCCTCGAAGCGACCTTCAGTGCCGAGGTTCGCCACGGCGGCGCCGAGCGTGAGGCCGTAGATCCCGACATCGAAGGTCGCCCCGACGTCGAGGCCCAGGTAGTTCGCTTTCGCGAGATCGATCCCCTCCTCCACGTACTTGCCCGCAGCTCCGATGGCGAGACGATCCGTCACGTTGAGCGCATAGTGCAGACCGACAGCCAGCCCCCTCCATTCGACCACGGCGCCGAAGGATGGATCGTTGCCGTCGGGATATGCCTCGGTCGTTCGCTCGATCTCGCCAGAAGTGAAGTAGGAGACGCTCACGCCGAACGCGCCATCCCCGACCGGAAGCACGACGCCGCCGAAGGTGTGGCTCAGCCCGCTGGCGCCGTAAAGATCCGCGCTACTGAGGCCGAGCGCGACGCTCTCTACCCCAGCGATCGATGCGGTATTCCAGTAAAGGGCGCTCAACTCCGGCTCAAGGGCAGCACCGGCGCCTCCCAGGGCCATCGCCCGGGCGCCAACGCCGATCTCCAGGAAGTTGGCGCCGCGGGTCCCGACACGCGAGATCTCG
>CANPVY010000292.1 GCA_947581845.1 uncultured bacterium
CAACGCCCGCTGCCGTATCTGATTGACACGCATCACCCCGTCCTTGGGATCTTGCGAGTCAGTCCTTCTTGAAGATGAGCAGAAAGCGGTCCCGGCGACACTTACTTGACTCGCACTTGACCGCGCAAGGTCATGTTAGCGGCGTCTCAAGCGCAAGGAGACTGCCGTATGGACTTTCCAAGCACTGCTTCGCTGGCGACCGCCCTAGCGCTCACAGCTTCGGCGAATCTTCTTGCACAAGAGGGACTGCCCCTCGCACCCGGTGATCGGGTGAGAGTCGCGGCGCCCAACATCGTCCGCGAGCTGATGACGGAGCGTCAGCGCCGAAGTCTGCTCGGCCCGCCGCCGCCGATCTACGGCAGTGTCCTTGCCCTTAGAGCGGATACGCTGGAGGTAAAGATTCAGGGGTCCGACACGCCGACGGCATTCCCCATCAGCTCTGTGAGTAAGCTTGATGTAAGTCGGGGCAAGAAGTCGAATGCCGGGAAGGGCGCCCTTGTCGGCGGCACAGTCTTCGCAGCCCTAGCACTCGGCCTGAGCATTGCCGACATGGGGAGGGAGTGTCCGCCACCTGAACCTGGAAACCCTTTCTCCGGGTTTTGGTGTGAAGAGACTGAAATCGGAGACGTGGTCGCCGCGACTCTGGTGTGCGGCGGGTTAGGTGCCGGTCTCGGCGCTCTCATCGGCTGGGGGGCCAAGAGCGACCGTTGGGAAGAAGTGCCGCTCGACGGGCTGCGCATCAGTCTCACGCCACAGGGGAGAGACAGGCTCAGGGTCTCGGTCTCGCTGCGCTTATGAGGAAGGAGAGCCGAGCGATGACCTGTTCCAGGGCTTCCGTATTTCTTGTCGCGCTCATGCTCGCAGGCTCGGCGGAGCTCCTTGCCCAGCACAGGCCACCCATCGTGCCAGGTGATCGCGTCCGCATCTCAGCGCGCGAGATTGGCGTTGAACGCCTGGCGGCAACAGTCTTAACCGTGAAATCCGACACCATTGTAGTCAGAAGCGGTGAACCGTTAGCCCTGCCATTCGCTTCCGTTACGAAGCTCGAAGTCAGCCGAGAGCGGAAGTCAAGAGCCCGCCTAGGGATGGCTATCGGATTCTGGACTGGTGCTGTCGCGGGCGGTGTGATCGTCGCTCGCTCGTCAAGAGACACCGAAGACACCGTCTTTGACTTCAACCCGGGAGAGGCTTTTGGAGAGCTCCTTGGCGGCGCTCTCTTGGGCGGCATTGCAGGTACCCTTGTCGGCGCTCTCATAGGTTCGTCTTTCAAAGTCGACCAGTGGGAGGCCGTGCCGTTGCACCGCATTCGCGTGACGATTGTGCCTCAGCGCAAGGGCAAGCTGTCGGTCGGCGTGAGTCTGAGGTTGTAGCGGGGTTCCCCCGGTCCTTGTTCAAACGCCGATCGCCTATATTCGCGCAAGCATCGGCTCTTATCACCCATCTTCGGGGTATTAGCTAATAAGCGACGCTACCCCCTGAAGTCTTGAAGGCAGGAGCCCATGGCCAAGGAGCTGCGGTGCCGAGACCTTGGCATTCATTGTGATCACGTGGTGCGCGCAGAGACTGAAGAAGAACTGCTGGACAATGCTGTAGAGCACGTTCTGACGGTTCACGGTATTGATTTGACTCGGGAAGACCTGCTCGAGCAACTCAGGGCAGTGATTCACACGGTCAGAGCGTTCTGACGGATCACGCGTTAGCGTTGGAGGGAGTGGAGCCGAGGGGACTTGAACCCCTGACCTCCTGAGTGCGATTCAGGCGCTCTCCCAACTGAGCTACGGCCCCAAAGACTCGTCAAATCGCGGAATGGGGGCGACAGGACTCGAACCTGTGACCTCCACGATGTCAACGTGGCGCTCTAGCCAGCTGAGCTACGCCCCCCGCCCCTAGACAGGAAAGAGCTGAGTCCGCCTCAGCCCTTGATCGGCGGCTGGAATCTATCGCGGCCGCTTCGGAGGGTCAACCGGAATCCTGTTGCGCCCCGGCTTCCTCCGCGGGTCGCAAGTCCTCCTCCCGTTTGAGGATCTGCTCGCCGGTGTAGGAGTTCAGCGTGTAGACTACGGGCGCGCCAGCGCGGCGCAGATAGTAGCCGACGTCATCACGGTCCAGGAAGATGAGCTCGCCCAGCTGGGCGCCGCCCGGGCCCTGGACACGCAGCCGTGCCGTGGGCGGGTCCCAGGAAAGCGTATCGGCAACCGAGTCCGCGGCGAAGCCGATGGCGCGCAGTCCGGCCAGCTGGCCGAGCAGGCTCGAGACCACGCCGCTCTGGACAGCGGCGCCGGACGGCTCGAGATGCCAGGCGATGGAGTCGCGGACCAGCGTGAACGACTGGTCCGGGTAGGTGAACTCGACGCGCTGGATGTCCTCCCGGCTGGCCGCCAGGATCTCCTTGTCGCGCCAGTCATCGACGGCACGTCGTGCCAGCCCGATCAGCGTGCCACTCAGCCTGTACACCTCGTCTTCGCCGATACGTCGCACGTACGCCTGATCGAAGCCGCGCGCCCGCTCGCCGATGATGAGCGCGAGCTGCGCGCTGCCGCCCGCGTAGACCGTCAGGCGGCGTCCCGTCATCTCCGTCACGCCGAGCCGCGCGTGGTTCTCCGGATTGCGGCTCACCAGCCCGCCGACGCGCGCCTCCTCCAGCGCGCGCTTCAGCGATTCGCCAGCGTCGGCGATCGCCTCGTGCCCGTTCACCGTCCAGCCGTCGCCGGCGTGCAGGCGGACCGTCTGGTCGGCTGCCTCGATCAGCACGCTGTCCAGCTCCAACTCTGCTGCCGCTGCCAGCTCGAAGCCGGCAGGCTCCGGCCCGCCACCGCGAGTCGCGACGAAGCGCGCCACGACCCAGGCCAGCAGCAGGGCGCCGAGAGCGAGGATCAAGATCTTGAGTAGCCGATCACTCATCTTCCGTACTCGTGTCGGGTCAAGCGCCTGCGCCTGACGAGCCGCACGGCACCAAACAAGACGAAGCCGAGCGGCACGCCGATCAGGTTCAGGTACTTGAGCGCCTGCATCTCCAGGTTCGACTCGAAGACCAGCGGCCGTGGCGTGGGCATCTTCGAGCGGATGGTCAAGAGCGCCTCGGTCTGTGTCAGCCAGTCGAGCGCGTTGAGCGCGAAGACCAGGTTCTGCGGCGCGTTGCGCAGGAACTGATCGGACAAGAAGTCGGCGTCGCCCACGATGACGACACGCCCGCGTGGCGGCCCGGCCGAGATCTGGCGATCCACCAGGCGCGGGGCGGAGTCAGGAGCCGCCTGCTCCGCCAGCCCAGCACCTTCCTCAGCGGCGCCCAGCGTGTCGCCACCCGGTTCGGCCGCCAGCGACACCGCCGGCTCGCCGGACATTGGCCCGCTGCCGACCGCGCCCTGCACGGCAACGGCGAGCAGCTGCCCCTCGAGCGCTGCCGGGTCGTACATCAGCTCGACGTCGGGGCGGATCTGGAAGGTACCGCGCTGGCGGCCCGCGTAAGGGCTGGAGGTGAGCAACGGGATGAACTCCCGGTCGCCGCGCGTGGCGAGTGTGTCCAGGGAACTGGGCCAGGCGAGGGTCACGCTGTTCAGGTTGCGGGTGATCGCGTGCTCCGCGGCGGGCAGCGCGCGCACCCAGAACGGGTACGAGACGATGTAGCTGAAAACCTCGCCGGGCACCGAGATCGATTCGTTCGAGCGCAGATCGTAGACGAGATCGGCGTTCACACGCACGCCGAACTCCTCGCTGAAATCCCGCACGCTGTCCGGCGTAGCGCTCGCGAACAGGTACTGCAGGTTCACGCTGGCACCCTGGCTCAGATAGAGCGCGCGACCGTCGGCGGCCAGGTAGTCGCGCAACAGCGCCCGCGAGCGCTCGTCCAGGGCCTGACGCGGCCCGGCGACGATGATCGCAGCCAGGTCGGCGCCCAGCGTGGCATCCTCCTGGGACAGATCCACGCTGCTCAGCTCGTAGGTGCGGGCGAGCTCGCGAGCGAATGCGCCGTAGTCCGCCCGCGTCCGCTCGCCGTGACCGGTCACGAACGCGACCTTCGGCGTGCCCGTGCGCGTGAGCCGCCAAACGTTCGCGGCAAGCTGATACTCCAGATCGCGGATGTCACCCACGAAGGGGATGACTTCCGCGCTGTCGGCGTACTGCACGGCGAGGCCCAGCCAGCCCTGCTTGAGCTGCAGCTCCTCGCGCCGCACCACGTTGAACTGCACGGGCGTGATGCCCAGCTGCTGTGACTCGCGGCGCGCCTCGTCGCTCCGGTCCGGATGCTTGCGCACGATCTGGATGTTGCCCCGCCCGTAGCGCTCGAAGTCGCGCAACACGTCGCTCACGTCGCGCTCTAACGGCTTCACCTGCGCGGGCAGCTCCCTGGAGGCGAAGAGGCTGATCGTGACCACGTCATCGAGATCGCCGAGGATCGCGCGCGTGCCACGCGAGAGCGTGTACAGCTTCTCCGCAGTAAGGTCCAAACGTCCAGGGATGTAGCCACCGAACAGATTCGCGACCACGGCGATGGCGACGATCGTCACTGTGCCCAGCCGCAGGTTGCGGTAGAGCCGCGAGCCGTGGCTCAGCCGGTCGCGCAGCAGCAGCCAGTAACCGAGTGCCAGGAACGCCGCGGCAAAGGCGACGAAGTAGACGACATCGCGAAGATCGATGACCCCGCGGGCCACGTTCGCGTAGTGGGCCAGTATCCCCAGCTCGCTCACCGGACCACCCAGCCAAGCGGGCAGGCCGATCTGCACGAGCTCGGTGCCGGCCAGGATGAAAAGGAAGATCACCGCCGTGCTGACGATGAACGCGGTGATCTGGTTACGTGTGAGCGCCGAGGCGGCGATACCCACCGCTGCCATCCCGGCGGCCAGCAGCAGGCCACCGAAGTACTGGGCGACGATCACCCCGAAGTCCGGCTTCCCACCGAGCAGGAGCAGGATCGGGACCAGCAGGGTCCCGGCCAGCGCGATTGCGATGAACAGCAAGTTGCCGAAATACTTGCCGAGCATGAACTGGTGGTCGCGGATCGGATGACTCAAGGTCACCTCGAGCGTGCCGTGCCGGCGCTCCTCCGCCAGCGCGCCCATCGTGACCGCCGGGACGAAGAACAGCAGGATCCAGGGCAGCAGGTCGAAGAGCGGTCGGACCGAGGCCTCGGCGAGCAGGAAGGCACTGCGGAAATAGAAGAAGACGTTGATGACCAGGAACACGACCAGCAGGATGTACGCGGTCGGGTGATCGAAGTAGGTGCGCAGCTCCTTGCGTGCGATCGTCCACAGGTTCCGCATCGCCGCGTCCTCCTAGCGCGTCAGTTGGCTGAACAGGTCCTGGAGGCTGGCCGTCTCCTCGTGCAGCTCCCAGAGCACCCAATCCCGCTCCTTGGCGAGGGTGAAGATCTCGGGCCGTGGGTCGGGCCCCGATCCGACCGCCAGCGTCAAGCGGGTGCGGCCTTCGCGTTCCGCCCGACCCGTGACCTCCCCCACGCTCGGCAGCTTTGCGACCTCCCCCTCGACGTCCACGCCTTCCGCTTCCACCACGATCGTGCGGCCGGTGCCGGTATCGCGGGCGCGCGCCATCAGCTCTTCCGTCGACCCGTCAGCGACGATCCTGCCCTCGTGGATCACGATAATGCGCCGACAGGTCTCCTCCACCTCAGGCAGCACGTGGGTGCTGAGCAACACCGTGTGCTCCTTCCCGACCTCACGGATCAAGCGGCGGATCTCCTGCCGCTGGTTCGGATCGAGGCCCTCCGTGGGCTCGTCCAGGATCAGGTAGTCGGGGCGATGGAGGATGGCCGCCGCCAGGCCGAGCCGTTGCCGGTAGCCCTTCGACAGCTCTCCGATCGGACGGTAGAAGACCTCGGCGATCCCCGTCGCCTGTACGGCATCGTCCAGCGCACTGCCGGGTCCATCCATAGCGATGCCTCGCAGATCACCCACGAAGCGCAGGTAGTCCGAAACCAGCATCTCGGTGTACAGCGGGTTGTTCTCCGGCAGGTAGCCGATGCGTCGCCGCGCGGCCACCGGATCCTCACGCACATCGGTGCCGTCGATCAGCACGGCGCCCGTATCCGGCTCCAAGAAGTTCGTGATCAGGCGCATCGTCGTCGTCTTGCCCGCAGCGTTGGGCCCGAGAAAGCCCACGACCTCACCGCGATCGACAGTGAACGAGACATCGTCCACCGCCCGCGTGGCACCGAATGACTTGCTCACGTGCTCAAGAGCAATCAAGTGGACCTCCGCGTCCGATGATCACTAAGTATCGCCGAGAAGACGGCTGAGATTTGCAGTCCACTAACCTTCTGAGAACGGGGCTGACGGGACTCGAACCCGCGACCTCCGGTGTGACAGACCGGCACTCTAACCGACTGAGCTACAGCCCCACAGACCCGGCGGCGCGGGCGTCCTGCTTGGCCCGCCCCGCCACCCAATCCTCGCTTGACATTTCCAATCAAATGACGCGGCACAAAGTTAGCGAGCGCCAGAAGTCGGTCAAGGCTCGCCCTCCAGCGTGTCCTCGGCCTCGCCCGCCGCCCGGGCGACCTGCCAGGCCTGCTCCGCCCAGAGGGTCAGCGCCTCGTCGTCCTCGAGGATGTCCGCCGGCACCTCGTAGTAGCTCCAGAGCGTCTGCTTCTCGTTCGGCTGGAATGGCGCCATCCCCAGCTGGACGTAACCCTGGCGCGTCGCCTCGTCGGTCTTGAAGTAGAGGCGACCGCCATGGACGACGCCGAAGAAGACTCCGGCGTGATACAGTCCATGGCCCCCGAACATGGCCCGGGCCTCGACACGGCCCAGTCCGCGCAGCTGGTCGAGGACGTAGTCCTTGAACGAATCGTCCGCCATCATCGACTCCCCTGGTCCTGCGGTATCTTGCCTTGCCGAGCCAGCAGACGCGCACCTCTTCGCGTTCAGCACGCCGCAGCCAGCTCCCCAGCCTGCGCCACCAACTCGGGCGCGTCGAGCCCTCCGCACAACTCCGGGAACTCCGCGCCGCAGCCGGACCACCTGAGCTCGTCCACGTCGCTGCTCACGGGCGCCGCACGCACGAGCGTCGCCAGCCGGCGGAACAGCAGCGCCAGATCGTGTTCGGCGGTCAGCGTCGCCGCCAGCCTGGCGGCGCCCCGCACCTTGACCGCCCAGTCGCAAGCTGCCGCCGGGATTCCCTCGATATGGCCATAGTGAGCGAGTACGGTGGCGGCCGACTTCGCGCCCCAGCCAGGCAGCCCGCGGTAGCCGTCGGCCGGATCACCGACCAGGGCCAGGTAGTCGGGGATGGACACGGGTGGCACGCCATACTTCCGCCTCACCGCCGACTCGTCCTGTATCAGATCTCTGCGACGGTCCAGCTGGACCACCTGGTCGCCGACGACGCACTGGGCGAGGTCCTTGTCGGGTGTACAGATGAGCACCTGATCGACACGAGGGTCAGCCGCCGCCATGGCCGCGCCGGCCGCGAGCGCGTCGTCGGCCTCGTGCTCGACCATCGCCCAAACGGTGACGCCCATGGCGTGCAGCGCATCCTCGATCAGCCCGAACTGGGAGAGAAGCTCGGGCTCGATGCCCGAGCTGTCCTTGTAGTCCGGCCAGAGGTCGTTACGGAACGATTCGACCACGTGATCAGTCGCGACGGCGACGTGGGTGGCGCCAAGCTGGAGCAGGGAGAGCACGGATCGCAAGACGCCGCGCGTCGCCGCCACCTCCTGCCCTGCATCGTTCAGATGTGCGGGCAGCGCGTAATAGTGACGAAACAGCTCATAGGTCCCGTCGATGAGATGGACTTTCACCCGAGGGCGTGCCTCTCCTTATTATATAGACAACTGCGGCCACAGCCTCTTCGTTGAGGCGAGCCGGACAGGCCGGTTCAAGATGGCCCAACGACCAAGCTAAGCGATAGATGCGCGGCGGCATATCTGCCGAACCAGCGAACCGGAACCAGGCTTCACGCCTGATCCTGGGAAGCGGTCTGAGGATCAGCAGCTTCGCCGTCATCATGTTAGCGATCCTGTTGATCTCTTCGGGCCGTCCCGACTGGGTCATGGCCTGGGTCTACGTCGGCGTGTTCGCGGCACTCTCGGCGACAGGCTCGACCGTGCTCGTGCTCACGCATCCCGAGTTGATGGCCGAACGCACCCAGATCAAGGAGGACGCGAAAGACTGGGACAAGGTGCTCGCCCCGCTGGTCACCGTCTATATACCCGTGGGTGTCTGGATCGTGGCGGGTCTGGACACGCGCGGCGGATGGTCCGCCCGGGTTCCGCCAGAGCTTCAGTGGGCGACGCTAGGAGTCGCGGTCGCCGGATCCCTGTTCGCGATCTGGGCAATGCGCTCGAACAAGTTCTTCTCGCTCATCTTTCGCATTCAGAGGGAACGAGGCCACAGCGTGGTGACCAGCGGCCCGTACCACTACGTGCGCCATCCGGCGTATGCGGGCGGGATCGTATTCAACCTCGCGACACCGCTCATCCTCGGCTCGCTTTGGGCCTTCATCCCCGCGGCCGTTCATCTCTCTCTTTTCGTCCTGCGTACGGCGCTCGAAGACAGGACCCTGCAAAGAGAGCTCGAGGGATATCCGGATTACACACAGCGCGTGCGCTATCGTGTGCTTCCCGGGATCTGGTGACGGGACGCCTCAGTGGGATGCGGCGCAGTAGACGCTGCCGCCCGCCGCCAGCCCTGCCACCATGACCTGCTGCCCGGCCTGGGCGTCAGCGACTTCGAGGTATACGCCGGCGGAATAGGCCGCGAAGACGGAACCGGGAACCTCCGCCATCATCGCCTCGACGAAACTGGCGATACCGCGCATGGCGTTGCAGACGGCAACGGCCGGGTCGCCTTCAGCGAACGGGGTGTAGAACTCGATGCTCAGCAGCTCACCGTCGAACTCGACCCGATGGCCGCTGAAGAGGGCGCCATAGCTGTCCAGGCTGAGGTCGCTGAGCTCGCTCCTGTAATACGAGCGCGTTGCCCGTTCGATCTCGTCGAGCACGATCCGCGGGTAGACGACCGGCAAGCTGAGATATTCGGCGGATGCGAAGCCTATCGGCCCGCCTTCGTCCCGGACCCGATACCAGCCAGGACGGAAACCATCGACGGAGATTCGCTGGCCGCGGTTCAACTGAGCGACCACTTGGCAGCGCTGGGAGGGACAGGATCGCACGTTGAGTGTCCCGGCCGTGACCACCATTGAGCCGATGCCCACAGGCCCCAGGTGCTCCAGGGAGACGCGGCCGGCACGCCGCCCGCCCTCGTAGTACGCGACCCACCGCTCCTCGGCGATATTGGCGAGGTCCACGCGCACCGTGTCAGCGACGGCGAAGCGCCC
>CANPVY010000293.1 GCA_947581845.1 uncultured bacterium
CATCGCCCTCTCTCGGACCGAAGATCTCAGTCCCGATTCGCACCACATTCGCGCCTTCCTCGATGGCGACCCGGTAGCTGTTGGACATGCCCATGGAAAGAAGGCGCATGGTCACACGGGGGAGATCCAGGCTCGCCAGGCGATCATAGGCTTTACGGGTCTCCTGGAAGAAAGGTCGGGCATCTTCCGGATCGCCGAAGCGCGGCCCCATCGTCATCAAGCCCTGCACGGCCAGGTGCTGCAACTCGCTCATCCGACGCACCAAGGACTCGACATCTTCCGGCATGACACCGGTCTTGCTGGCCTCTCTACCGCTGTTCACCTCGAGCAACACCGGCATGATCTTGTCGATGCTGGCGCACCGTTTCTCGAGTTCCTTCGCCAGGCGCCAGGAATCCACCGTTTCAATCACGTCGAAGAGCAGCACAGCGTTCTTCGCCTTGTTGCGCTGCAGGTGTCCAATCATGTGCCATCGGGCTTTGCCCCTCAACACATCGACCATCGACTCCGCTTCCTGCACGTAGTTGTGCCCTATGTGGTTCACGCCGGCTTCGATTGCCGCCCGGACCTCGGCCAGGGAACGACCTTTGGCAGCTGCCACCAAGACGACGTGCGAAGGGAGAGTCTCCATGAGCCGATGTACCGACTCGCTGATCGTCCGCTCTTGCTTCTCCATCCTCAACGTCTCCCCTCGCGCCGCCTCAACGCTGGTGCGAGATGACTGCCCCGGGGTCCACCACCCGTCTTATCGCTTCTTGTCATGCCGCTCCTTGAGAGCCGTGACTCTGCCCGCGCTCAGCAAAGGATCGGCCTGTCCCTCCACGTCGCTTGCCCCTGGCGCGCCTGCGGGCTTCACGCTCGCGCCGGCAGCTGGTGCGTCACGGACAGGCCGTGCATGAACAGGTCAACCGCGGAATCGAAGATCCGGTCGTGATCGCAGGGTGCCAGCTCGGCCAGCCCGAGATGGACATGCAGGGCCGCCTGCAGCATGAGCCCGGAGAGCACCAGCCGCGCCGCGACGTCGGCGTCCACGTCCTGGCGGAACTCGCCCGCGGCGATCCCTTCCTCGATCAGCGCCCGGACCAGCTCCCAACCTTGAATTGGACCCTCCTCCGCCCAGATCCGGAAGATGGCCGGGAACTCGACGCTCACTTCGCCCACGATTAATCGGAAAGCGTGACCCCAGCCCGGCTCTGACCAGCGCAGCCAGACCTTGCGCAGCACGAAGCGGATCTTCGCCGACGCCGGCCCGCGCTCGGCGGCCAACGCCTCGCTGATCTCGGCGAAAATGTCCCGATGGCGGTGCTGCAACGCGCGGCGCAGTAGATCCTCCTTGCTGTCGAAGTAGTAGTAGATCGCCCCCTTGGTCATTCCTGCGGCTTCCGCGACCTCCTCGAGGCGGACGGCCCGATAGCCTCGAGTGGCGAACACGTGGAAGGCGGTATCGAGGAGGGCATGCGGCGCAGCGCCGGGCTTGGCTTTCTGTGGCAGGTCGCGTGGAGCTGACATGGAATACCTACCAGTAAGTATGTTTGCCAAATCCGCTTTCTGCGCCAAGATAGCTGCCCAGAATACACTTGTCAATATTATACTGCGGAGCTTGACATTTGTGTTGTTGACTTGTAATGTGCAGAAAAGATACTCATCAGTACAGCCCCGGGTCGCCGGGGCAGGCACGACGCCGCCCAGATCGCGGCGAGCGCTGGTCATGATCGCATTCGGACCCGTCCCATCCCGAAGGCTCGGTCGCAGCCTCGGCATCAACAACGTCCCGCCAAAGGTGTGCACCTACTCCTGCGTGTACTGCCAGCTGGGACGGACCCTCCGCGTCCAGACGGACCGGCGGGTATTCAACCGACCGGAGGCGGTCGTGGCGGCAGTTGGGGAGAAGGTCGAGTCCGCCCGTCGTGCCGGCGAGCGCGTGGACTACCTGACCTTCGTGCCGGATGGCGAGCCGACGCTGGACGCGAACCTGGGCCCGACGATCCGGTCGTTGCGGCCGCTGGACATCCCGATCGCCGTGATCAGCAACGGTGCGCTTCTCGACCGAGAGGATGTGCGGGCGGAGCTGGCCGAGGTGGACTGGGTGTCGCTCAAGGTCGATGCGGTGCGCGAGGACACCTGGCGGCGCGTTGACCGACCGCACCGCCGCCTCCGACTCCGGCCGATCCTCGATGGGATGCGCGAGTTCGCCGCCGGCTTCGCCGGGCAGCTGGCGACCGAGACGATGGTGCTGACGGGGCTCAACGATGCCGAGTTGGAGCTCCGCGCCACAGCGGAGTTTGTCGGTGAGCTGCGCCCCGCCACGGCGTACCTGGCGGTACCGACACGGCCGCCTGCGGAAGACTGGGTCCGGCCGGCGAGCGAGGCGGCGCTGGCCCGGGCCTACGAGGTATTCAGGGCCTGGCACTCACGTGTAGAGCTGCTGATCGGGTACGAGGGCGATGCGTTCGCCTCGACGGGCGATCCGCGGGACGACCTGCTGGGCATTACAGCCGTTCATCCCATGCGCGAGGCGGCGGTCCGGAAGCTGGTTGAGCGCGCGGGTGCCGGCTGGGCCCTGGTGACCGACCTGGTCCGGCAGGGAAAGCTCGTCGAGGTCGAGTACGGCGGCCACCGGTATTACCTGCGGCCGATCGCGCCGCGGGCACATCGGGGTGGAGGTGGAGCTGGGAAAGAACCGACTGAAACCCGGGCGCGGGCGGCGGAGCAGGGCAGGAGGCGAGGTCGCCCGAAGGAGGGGCCATGGAGAAGCTGAAGAAGCTGGCTGCCGAGACAATCGGCCGCACGTTGAAGAAAGCGGAGCACTACCGGCTGCTGGGCGAGCCCTGTGAGGCGGAGAGCATCTGCGTGGACGTCCTGGAGGTGGATCCGGACAACCACGAGGCGCTTGTCATGCTCATTCTGGCGCTGACCGACCAGTTCCGGACGGACGTGACCCGGGTGGCCGAGGTGAAGAAGCTGGTCGCGCAGCTCGGAGAGGGCTACGAGCGGTTCTACTATTCCGGGATCGTGACCGAGCGCTGGGCGAAGGCGAAACTCGAGCGGGGCGGACCGGGCTCCGATTCGTACGCGTACCGTGCCCTTCAGGAGGCGATGGCCTGGTATGAGAAGGCAGAGGCGGTGCGGCCGCCTGCCAACGATGACGCCATCCTGCGCTGGAACGCCTGTGCTCGGATCATCGCGCGCTGGAGCTTGACGGCGCCCGCGGACGAGTCCGAACGGTTGCCGCTCATGCTGGAGTGAGCCGGCGTTTGAAGATGCTGCACGAACTGGTGAGCACGGCCCTGGAGGCGGCGATGATCACCGGCTGGCGCAGGTGCCGCTTTGCTCGGGCTCGGCGTCCGAGTCTGGGGGGAGGGAATAGACCATGGAACGCTTAGCGATGAGGGCTGGATGGCTAGCCACGCTGCTGCCGCAGGGCTGGCCTCTTCGTACATCCACGCTGATCACCGGGCCCGGTGGATCGGGTAAACCGCTCATCGGTAACCTGGTGGCCGCCAGCTGGCTCGAGCAGGGTGGCAGCGTTGTCTTCATGTCGCTTCAGTATCCAGGCCCCGAGTTCATCGCTGCCGGGTTGCAGAAGGTCGCGGGAGTCGACGTAGCGGCGCATGCGGGCCGCGCCGCCTACCTCGAGCTCGACACCTCGCTTGACGGACTGGAGGAGCCCACGGGTGTCCGGCTCCGGGCCAATCTAGTGAAACCACAGGTGTGGGATGAAGGAATCGAACGTGCCTGCGCGCTGGTCTCGGACAGGGGCCCGGGTGTTCTCGTCATGGGTTCCGCGCTGAATCTGCTGCTTTTCTCTCGCACGTACGGCACCGCGATCCTGGACCGCATGAAGCGGACGATCCGGGACGACAAGCGCCGCACCTATGTCTTCTCGGTCAGCAGCACGGCGAAGAAGGACATGATCGACCAGCTGGAAGCGGTCGCGGACAACCTGTTCGTCGCCCGCAGCACGCGCCGTCCTTTCCGTATCTTCATGCGCATCGAGCGTATGAGGGACGTGCCGTTCCTGCCGGACGAGGTCGAGGTGCCGATCGCGTCTGACACTCTAGAAGAAGTCAAGGAGATCGCCGACTACAGTCGCCGACGTGTGATTCCGGAGGTCTCGGCGCTGTGACGCTTAGCGCGACGCGTCTTGCCGTACGCGCCGCCCGAGTCAGAGAGGTTCGACGATGCAGGAACACGCTACAAGTCTCTTGGATGTGGCCCTGGGCGAAACCGTGAGGGTCCGCCGGGTCTTCTTCGACAGCCCGCGAGACTACTGTGCGG
>CANPVY010000294.1 GCA_947581845.1 uncultured bacterium
GTGGGCGCCTGGCTTGAGTTCAAGGGCTGGAATCCTGCCTGGCGCTCGCAGGCGCGACTAGCGGAGCTCGATGCCGTATCGGCCGGCCGCGCCGTCGCGCTCATCGCCCACGACCTGCACTCGGGCTGGCTCAACTCGGAGGCTATGCGGCGACTGGCGATTGGGCCGGAACGGCGTGACCCTCCGGGCGGTACGCTGGGGCGATCCAGCCAGGGTGAACTTACCGGTGTGTTGTTGGAGCGAGCTCTCGATTGGTGGTACGAGGGCCGGCCACGCCTGACCGACGCGGCGCGGCGCGCGGCGGTGTTGGAGGGGCAGGCGGTACTTCACCGTCTGGGAGTGTCGGCCGTGCATTCGGTGGAGGCGCCTGAGTCGTTCCAGCTCGTGCAGGACCTGGCGCGTGCCGGGGAGCTTCGCCTGCGTGTGCTGCATCATATGCCACAGCGCTTCCTTGACTCGCTGATCGAGTGCGGGATCGAGAGTGGGTTCGGCGGCGAGTGGCTTCGCATAGGCGGGATCAAGTACTTTAGTGATGGCGCTCTTGGCTCGCAGACGGCCTGGATGCTGGAGCCTTACGAGGGCGGCAGCGAGCGCGGGGTGCAGCGGTTGGATCCCGAGGAGCTGAAGGCCGACATCGAGCGGGCAGCCCGCGCTGGCCTCGCGGCAACCGTGCACGCCATCGGTGATGCAGCGGTTCGGATGACGCTGGCCGTGTTGGAGGCTGTCGGCGGCCGTGGCCTGGCGATCCCCCACCGGGTGGAGCACTTACAGTGTGTCCACGCGGATGACGTAGCACGGGCGGCTCAAGCGGGCATCGTGGCCTCGATGCAGCCGTCGCACTTGCTGACGGACATACGGCTGGCCGAGGAGCGCTGGGGGCCGGAGCGTTGCCGCCGGACGATGGCGCTGCGCAGCCTGCAGGATGTGGGCACCGTACTGGCGTTCGGTTCCGACGCGCCGGTCGAGGAGGCCGATCCACGGGAGGGTTTCTACGCGGCGCTCGCGCGGCGTGATCGAGATGGCTACCCTGCGGAGGGCTGGTACCCACAGGAGCGTCTCTCCGGTTTGGATGTGCTGAGGGCGTACAGCGAGGGCCCGGCAAAGGCCGCCGGAGACTGGGAGCGCCGCGGTCGGCTCGCTCCCGGCTATCTGGCCGATTTCGCCGCCTGGGATGTGGACCTGGTGACAGCGGAGCCCGAGCGGTTGCGGGCCGCAGAGGTCGTGGCGACCGTGGTGGACGGCGAGATCGTCTACCGCGCCTGATCCACAAGCCTTCGGGAGCGAGGATGGACGCAGCGAAGCTGGAGCGAGCGGTCGAGGCGCTCGATCAGGCACGGCTGGTCGTGGCGGCGACCGGCGCCGGTATGTCGAAGGAGAGTGGCATCCCTACCTTCAGAGACGCGCAAGAGGGCTTGTGGGCGCGCTACAATCCCGAGGAGCTGGCGTCACCCCAGGGGTTCCGTCAGGATCCTGCGCGCGTCTGGGGTTGGTACAACTATCGGCGTAGGCTCATCGCAGGCTCGTCTCCCCACGCGGGGCACAGGGCGCTGGCGGAGCTTGAGGAGCTGGTGCCGCGGCTGGTGGTCGTGACCCAGAATATCGACGGATTTCACAAGCAGTCCGGTTCCAGCACGGTGCTCGAGCTGCACGGAAACATCAACCGCTTCAAGTGCTTCGAGCATGGCCATCCGGTGGACATCGAGATCCCGCCGGCCGCCGGCGATGGGCCGCTGGAGCCTCCCAAGTGCCCGCGTTGCGGCTCCTACATTCGGCCGGATGTCGTTTGGTACGGTGAGATGCTGCCGCACGGTGTGTTCGAGCAGGCGGAGAACTTCGCGAGGTCATGTGACGTCATGCTGGTTGTGGGGACATCCGGTATCGTGTACCCGGCAGCCGCGCTACCCATGGCGGCCCGGGTTGGCGGCGCGATCGTGATCGAGGTGAACACGCAGCCGTCTCAGCTCACTCAGATGGTGGACATCCTGCTTCAGGGCCCTGCGGGCGAGGTGCTTCCTGCGCTCGTGACGGGGCTCGCGGCGCGTGGGCCGGGCGGTGGTCATGCTTAGCAGGCTGCGCTTGCCGGCCCTGGCCCTCGCCTGGTTGGGCGCGACGCTGTGGGGATGCTTTGACGATCGCTCCCGGCCAACGGTCCCGGTGTTGGTCGACGTCACTGTGCTCTCCGATCCGACTGGCGCTGACATCGTTCTGGACGGTGAGTCCCTGGGAAGGATCACACCCGCGACGTTGACGGAGGTACCAGCAGGTCAGCACAGGTTCCTGCTGGAGCTGAGCGCCGCGCCGACGCAGGTGTTCAGCTGGGCCGATACGGTGACCGTGCTGGAGGAGGCGGTGGACACCATCGATGTTGCCCTGGAAGGCGGGTGCCGTTTCAATTGCCCCCTGCTGGTCGATCGCGGGCGAATCCGCTGCCTGTTCAACAACTATGGCGACACCTGTGCCAGCGTCTTCTTCGAGCTCGTTCCTGCCCTCGAGTGGCCGGGCACCTCGGGAGCCGACTACGGAGCCGGCGGCCGGCTGCTGGTGGCGGCGATCCTGGATGACGACGCCGGTGCGCAGGCCGGCGACACGGTGGCGACTCAGGTCTACGAAGCCGCCTGGGTGGGTCGGCGCCCCGTTGCCAGCAGCCTCAGTGGGCTGCGGCAGGTCAAACAGCTCACATACTGGGCGACCTCGCTGTTCAGCGGCGCATCCTTGCTCGGCCTATCGGTGACCGAGACGCTTGTGGCTGTCGACAGCGCCGGTGCCGAGGATGTCCTGTTCATCCGGCTGGAGGTGCAGAACATCAGCAACGATGAGCGCTACCGTGATCTCTACCCGTCGGTCCCCGCGGGCGGTTATACGCTTCGCGAGCTCTACCTCGGGTTCGGGCTCGACGGCGACGTCGGCGCGGCAGATGATGACGCGGGGACGTTCGACCCGGATCTCGACCTGGCGTTCATCTACGATGCCGATTTCAACGATGATCAGCTCGGCGACTTTGGCGAGCGACCGGCTCTGGTCGGACTCGCGACGGTCGAGCCACCCGCGGTTGCAACGAGGCGGACGCTGACGCTGTGGCGGGTCACAGACGACTGGGACGGCGGGGATCGGCAGGACTTCGCCTGGCGGTTGCTCGCCGGGCGATTGCGGTCGGGCGACCCGATCGGCGATCACCCTTCGCCCGATATTGGGCATGCTTCTAATGACCTGGCCGATTACCGCATGACGGAAGCCTACGGGCCTCTGCGGCTGGCGCCGGGAGAGACGATCGAGATGACCGTTGCCTTGCTGCTGGCGGAACCGGTCGCAGGCACGTTCACGCCTGGCACGCGGATTCCTCCAGGTGACCCCACAGACCCGGACCGGACGATCCTCGACGTCGCAGCTGACCTGCGGGCGTTAGCCGCTGATCTGCCCGTCCTCTGGGCGCGCTACCGTCCCTAGGGCTTCGTTCATTTGACGTAGGCCGCCAAGCTCGGGATCTTGTGCGCGATGAGCCGGAACGACGAGCGCTTCCTCAAGACCAAGATCATTTGCACGATCGGGCCCGCGTCCTGGGATCCGGCTAGCTTGGAAGCGCTGTGCGAGGCCGGTATGGATGTGGCCCGCCTGAACATGTCGCACAGCGAGCCAGACCAGGTGCGGGCGCTGGCAGGGCAGATTCGTGACTGCGCTGCAAGGTCCGGCAGGCCCGTCGCACTGCTTGTTGACCTCCAGGGTGCGAAGATCCGGGTCGGCAGACTGCCCGAGCCCCTGCACCTCAGCTCCGGGAGCCGCGTTGCCCTGGTACCGGCTGCTGACGCCAGAGTGGGTGATCTTCCGGTCACATACGCGGACCTGGCCGCCGATCTGTCCCCTGGAGATCGGGTGCTGCTCAGCGATGGCCAGATCGAGCTGAAGGTTCGGCAGGTCAGCCCGCCACGGGTGGAGGCCGAAGTTGTCATCGGTGGGAGCCTGCTCAGCGGGAAGGGAGTTAACCTTCCCGGCGTCAGCTTGAGGGCGCCCTCGCTGACGGAGAAGGATCTGGGGGACATCGATCTCGCCCTGGAAATCGGCGCCGAGTACGTCGCGCTCTCCTTCGTGCGCTCTGCCGAGAACGTGCTCGACCTGCGTAAGCGGCTAACAGAAGATGTGCTGGTGCTGGCGAAGATCGAGAAGGACCAGGCGCTCCGGGAACTGGAACCGATATTGGAGGCATCCGACGCCGTGATGGTTGCGCGCGGTGACCTGGGAACCGAGCTGCCCTTCGAGCAAGTCCCGCTGGCCCAGAAGCGTATCGTGCGAAGAGCCAACAGGCGATACCGACCGGTCGTGATCGCCACTCAGATGCTCGAGTCGATGATTGAGCATCCGAATCCGACCCGCGCCGAGGTGTCTGATGTGGCAAACGCCATCTTGGACGGGACCGACGCGGTACTCCTGTCCGCCGAGACGGCGATTGGGCGCTTCCCGGTCGAGTCTGTGCGGGCGCTCACCCGCGTGATCCGGGAGGTGGAGTCAACCAGCGGGGTGCTGCCCGCTGGGCCGCCGTATGATGTGCCGACGTCGCCGCCCGCCGGGGAGCCTGCCTCTACCGAGCTGGCGGTCGCTTGCGCCACCCTGGAAGCGGTTCGCGCGCTGGGGGCACCCGCTATCGTCACATTCACGCGCAGCGGGTTCACGGCCCGCGTGGTGTCCTCGCGCCGGCCGCCTGTGCCCATCCTGGCCGTCACCGATACCGTGAAGGTGCAGCGCCAACTCTCCCTGGTTTGGGGCGTGCTGCCCGTGCTCTGCCAGACGGAGCCCACGCACGCGGACATGTGGGAGATCGCAGGCGCTGAGCTGCTACGGCGCGGACTGGCCGGGCGGGGCGATCGAATCGTCGTCACCGCTGGAGTTCCGTTCCACGTGCGCGGCACCACCAACATGGTCCGCATCGAAACGCTCTGACCGTGCGTCTCCGTTTCCTCGGCACCGGCACGAGCTTCGGCGTCCCTGTCGTCGGTTGCAACTGCCCTGTCTGCCAGTCGGGGGATCGCCGGAACCGGCGTTCGCGTCACGGGCTGGCGCTGGAGAAGGATGGGCGCGTGCTCCTTGTAGACACGCCCACGGAACTGCGGCTGCAACTGCTGGAGGCGGGTATCGACCACGTTGACGCGGTCTTCATCACTCATCCCCACGCCGATCACGTCCATGGCATCGATGACCTGCGGGTGTTCAGCCTGCGAGGCAAGCGAGCGGTGCCGATGCTCGTCGCGCGTGAGCATGCCGATGAGTTCCGAGCTCGCTTCGCCTACATATTCGACGACTCCGTTGAGCCGGATCCGGCCACGGCCACTCCCGAGATCGACCTCCGCACCTTTGAGGCTGGTGACGATCTCGAGATCGCTGGGTTCCGGGTGCGAGCGCTCGCCTTCCCACACGGCAGAGTTCGCTCGTTCGGGTTTCGCAGCGGAGGCCTGGGCGTGATCGTCGACGCCAAGGAGATCCCGGAGGTTGCGCTTGCCGTGCTGAAAGGGGTCGATGTGCTGGTGATCAACGCGTTATGGTGGGGCGATCCCCACCCCTCGCACTTCAACGTGGAGGAGGCCTTGGCAGCGGCAGGCCGCGTGGGCGCCAAGCGGACATATCTGACCCACCTGACTCACCGTCTCGACTACAGCGAGTTGCTGGCCGGTCTCCCGGACAACGTGCTCCCGGCTTTCGATGGCCTGGTCGTGGAGATCGACCCGGCGCGTGTGGTCCGGTAGCTCTCAACGGCCAGGATGAAGGTTCATGCGCACAGGGAGTCACCGCCAGGTGGCGCAAGACAGGGTCTGCGCCTGAGATGCCGGTGGCGTGCGACTGCTCACCGTTGAATTCGCCGCAGCGGCCGGCTATTATTGTACAGAGAAAACTGCGGTTTTCGGCCCCCTGCCGACGCTTCGTGAGGTCATAATGGCCCCCCGGCGCATCCTCCTCATAGATGATGAAGGACCTCTCCGGGACGCGCTGGCCCGGGCGTTGATCAGCGAAGGTCACAACGTGCAGGTGGCGAATGCCACAGAGGTCCAGGGCTGGCTGAGTCAGTTCGCACCCGACACGGTTGTCTACGATGCGGACTCGGCGCGCCAAGCCGTGCGAGACGTCGTGCCGCAGTTGCGGACTCAGCCCGGAGCCTGCCTGCTCATTGCGCTGAGCAGGGGTGGTCAGCGGGCGGCCGGGGCGAGTGAGAGCGCCTCAGAAGTTGTGCTGGCGAGACCGATCAACATGGAGGAATTGCGCCGCGCTTTGCGCGATGGCTAGCTGGACGCGGCCACACGGCACGCGGGGTCTTGGAAAGGAAAGCAAGATGCGCGACTACGACGACGATGGTGTCCCCTATGTGGTGATCGAGCGAAGTGGCATAGGCCTTATCCCGTTCATCTGGGGTGCCCTCCTTGGTGCCGCGGCAGCTCTTCTGCTGGCGCCGAAATCCGGGGCGGAGACTCAGGAGGAGCTGAAAGAGCGGGCGCGCCGCCTGCGCGAGCGAGCGGAGGAGAAGGCGGACGAGCTTCAGGACACACTGCAGGACGCCCTGTCCCGAGGTCGCCGCGAGGTGGAGGACAGGTACGACACTGCCAAGAAGACGGTTGCGGAGGGGCGGGAGCGGGCGCAGCAGGCGCTCGACGCCGGCCGCAAAGCCGCCCGGGCGGCTCGCTCCGAGATAGAGGAGGAGATCTCGACGCGCCGCTCGCGTGGCAAGGAAGAAGAGGAAGCCGCCGAGGGGTAGCCCCTGCAGGCGGCTGAGAGCTCTGCCCTCTCGTTGGAAAGCCACGACTCGGCGCCGCCGCCCTCAGCGGAACAGACCTGGTTGAGGGCGGTACGGCGCGCCGCCGCTGGTTTCTGGGCCGCGCTGAAGGACTACGTTGTCCGCGTCGCGGAAAAGGCGAGTGACGACAACATCTATGTGCTGGCCAGCGGCCTGACCTTCAGCGTCCTCGTCGCCGCCGTTCCCTTTCTCTTCATCATCGTCTCGCTGATCAGCTTGACACTGGAAGCTGCGGCCGCAGCTGCAGGTGTCGAGCCGATTGATCAGCTGCGGCGGTATCTCGACGTGATCGTGCCTGTGCTCCACGAGGCGGGGTTCGAGGCCACGGAGCGCAATCTACCGGAGGAGGTCATCGACCTCGCCGTCCGGCGTGGTCAGGCGATCGGGCTGATCGGTTTCGCAGGTTTCGTCTGGTTCTCGACACGCCTGTTCGGATCCGTGCGAGCCGTGCTCAGAGAGATCTTTGACCTGCGGCAGAGCCGTGGTCCGATCCAAGGGAAGCTGTTCGACGCCGAGATGGTGCTCGTCTCCAGCGTGCTGGTCATCCTGAACATTGGGATCACCATCGTCTACAATCTGGCTACGGCCCGTGGGTTCGAGTTCCTGGGCTTGTCGCCGGGACAAATCGGTGTGCTAGAAGGCATCTCCGCGCGTGTCACGGCGCTGGCGTTTATCTTTCTCCTCTTCTTACTGCTCTACAAGTATCTGCCAGCACGTCGGGTGCCGTGGCGGATGGCGGTCACCGCAGCGGTGTTCACAGCCGTGTGCTGGGAACTCCTGAAGCTGGGGTTCGCCTTTTATCTGACTCGCATCGCCGACTACCGGTCGATCTACGGCGGTATCGCGACACTCGTCGTCGTGGTGGTCTGGCTCTACTACCTGTCGATCGTCTTCGTCCTCGGGGCGGAGGTCGCGCAGGTGCATGAGCTGCGCCGGGCCCGGCGGCTGCAGATCGAAATACTGGAATGACCGTCACTTGCGCAGCCGGACCTCAGGCGCGATAATAGGGGCACCCCCCAGCGGCCTCCAGCCGTAACTCCCATGTCCAGCGAGAGCATCAAGCTAGTTGCACGGAATCGGAAGGCGCACCACGACTACCATATCTTGGAGACGTGGGAAGCCGGCCTGGTACTGACCGGAAGTGAGGTCAAATCGCTGCGTCAGGGTAAGGCCAGTCTCTCGGATGCCTTCGCACGTGTAGAGGCAGGCGAAGCCTGGCTATACAACATGCACATTGGGCCGTACGGGCCGGCAGGCCCGGACGCCCATGAGCTCAAGCGGCGCCGCAAACTCCTGCTACACCGCCAGGAGATCCGGCGCCTCATCGGCAGGGTCGAGCAGGCCGGGCTGACATTGATCCCCCTGGAGCTCTACTTCCGAGGCGGGGTGGCGAAGCTGAAGCTGGCCTTGGCGCGGGGCAAGCGACACCGGGACAGGCGGGAGGACGTCAAGAGGCGTGAAGCGGAACGGGAGATGGAACGTGCGCGGCGGAAGCGCTAGCGTGCTGCCGACGGCGTTGCTGGTTGCGACGCTGGGCTGGGCCGGGGCGCCTAGGGGAGAGCTGGTCGTGGTCCGGGGCGGCGCGACGCTCTCCGTGCCCGTGGAGCGCCAGCACGGTTACCCTGCGGCTAGGGCTGCAGCCCTGGCGCAAGCGCTAGGCTATGCCTGGACGGGTGGAGCGCTGGACTTGGACGGCGAGCGTGTCCGCTTCGTCAGCGGTTCCCCGTTCTTCACGGCTGGCGCTGACGTCTTTCAGTTACCCAACCCCGTGTACCGTAGCGGATCCCATCTGATGGTCCCGGTCAGCTGGGCTCTCGACTGGCTGCCGCAGCGGCGGCCGCGGCGTTGGCGCTACTTGGACGGGCGATTGGTGGAGCGGCCCCGCACGACGCCACAGCCGCCCGAGCGTGACGCGTGGCTGGTGGTGATCGATCCCGGCCACGGCGGCCGAGATCCCGGTGCCATTGGAGTACGGGGCACGAAGGAAAAGGATGTCACGCTGGCGATCGCGCGACGACTGGCGGAACGCTTGCGTCGCGAGCCCGGCTATCAGGTCGTGCTCACCCGGGATCGGGATACGCTGATCGCCTTCGCTGACCGGCCGCGCGCAGGCAAGCTCCAGGGCATCGAGAATCCCCCGGACCTCTTCCTCTCGATCCACTGTAACTCGATGCCGAGGAAGCCCGACAGCACCCGCGGTTTCGAAACCTACTTCCTGGCCGTCGCCAAAACCGAGGAGGCCCGCCGTGTAGCCCTGCGTGAGAATGCGTCGCTGCGGTTCGAGAGCGACACACCGCTCGCTGACGTGGACCCGCTTCAGTTCATTCTCAGCGACCTGCAGTCCACGGCGAATCTCCGAGAGTCCAGCCTGTTCGCTGCTTCCATCGACCGGAGTGTGCATGCTGCCCTGAGGACCCCCAGCCGGGGCGTCAGGCAGGCAGGGTTCGTCGTCCTCGTGGGCGCTACCATGCCGGCGGCTCTCGTCGAGGTCGGCTACCTGTCGAACCGAGACGAGGAAGGGCTGTTGCGGTCGCCCTCATATCAGGCGAAGATAGCAGATGCGTTGGCCGATGCGATTGTGAACTACCTTGTAGAATATGGTCGGCGGGTCTGGTCTTCGTACGGCTCCGGCGGATAGGGCTTACGGTCTCGCCCGAACAGCGCTGACAGTCATCCTCGTCGCCGCTCTGACGACAGCAACCGCGTGCGTCTACTTCAACGCCTACTACAACGCGAATAGGCTGTTTGACCGCGGTCGCCGGGAGGTCGAGCAGGGGCGCGAGTCGAGCGGTCGCATGACCCTCGGTACCAGTATCGAGAAAGCTGAGCGTATCGTCGAGGCAAGCCCCGACAGCCGCTGGGCCGATGATGCACTGCGCCTGATCGTCCAGGCACGGCTGCTGCGTGAGGAGTGGGCTGAAGCCGCCGAGGCGAGCGAGAGCCTGCTCCACTATGCTCGCTCCCGGGAGGACAGCGTGGAGGCGGCTGGGTACCGAGGCATGGCAGAGCTGCACCTTGGTCGCCCGGCATTCGCCGATTCCCTGCTCACGTTCGCCCTCAGCGAAGAGGACGACGCGGACAGGCGCAGCGCGGCGTTGCTGGCTCGGGGACAGGCGCGCGTTCAGTTGGGTCGCCCGGAAGCCGCTGATGCCGACCTACGGGCAGCAAGCGCACTCCGGCCGGGCTGGGCACTACCACGCTTGCTCCGTGTGGGACTTCTCCTGGACAGCGGGGCAGGCCCTGAGACTGCGAACGAACTGTCCGCTCTCCTGAGGCTCGACCTCAATGACCGCGAGCAGCTGGAGGTGATGCAGACCGTGGAGCGGCTGCGTGAGGCTGATCCGCAGATCGGCGTCGCCGCACTGATGACGGTGGAGTCTTCAGAGTTCTCGCGGGCGAACAGGGCCGCGCTGGTGCAGCTGCGCGGCGATCTCAGGGTCGCTGCCGGTGACCTCGAGCTGGGACGCGACGACTACCGGCTGGCGACGGAGATCGATCCGAGCTCCGCCGGGGCGGTGGATGCGCGGTTGGCTGTGCTCCGCCTGGATTCGCGGAATGCGGTCACGGACGAAGACCTCAACCAGTTGCAGGCCGAGCTCAACCGTATCCAGCGGATGCCTGCAGCTCGAGTGAGCGCCGATGTGCGCGAGCTCGTAGCGACTTTCATCCGCCTGGACTACTGGCTCGGCGTAGGCAACCTCGGATATCTGTTGGCGGCCGAGACAGCACGCGACCAGCTCGAAGCACCCGTGCTGGCGCGGCACCTGTTCCTGAGGTTTGTCGAAGAGCAATCGGAGTCGCTCTGGGCACCGAAGGCTATCCTGGCGGCGCTTGCTCTCACCTCCGTAGATTCCGGCCGCGGCGAGCATGACAGGGCGGAGGAACCCAGCGCGGAGGAGCTGCGTCGGCGACTGCTCGAGGACTATGGGGATTCGTCTTACGTTCAGGCGCTGCTTGGTGGTCCCGCCGGCCGTTTCACGTTCGAGGAGCTCGAGTTGGGCTTGCGGCGCCAGCTGAACCGCCTGAAGACGCTCGCCGACGAAGAGGTGCGTGCGAGACAGTCGCGTGGGCGGCAGCGCTGAGAGAGACGCCAGGGGCTGAGAGGTGAAGAGAGAGCATCGCATCGTCCGGGCCTGGTGCGAGGTGGAGACGGCGGCGCCGGTTGCCGAGCGAACGTATTGGCTGGAGTTCGCGGCAGCGGAGATCGCGGCGCAGGCGGCGCCCGGGCAGTTCGTCATGGTTGGCTTCGGGGGGCGCGGGTGGGGAAGTCCCTTTCTCCCCCGGCCGAACAGCGTGGCGGCGGTGCGCGGGGAGCGTATTGGGCTGCTCATTCGTGCGTACGGCGAGGGCTCGCGCCGACTGGCCTCGTTGAACCCTGGTGACTCCGCTCTGCTCCTCGGTCCGCTGGGCACTCACTATCAGCTGGGTACTGCCCGCCGGATCCTGTGCGTGGCGGGTGGGGTGGGGCTGGCACCGTTCCTGTTCCTGCCGCGCTGGGCGAAGAAGGCGACTGGCGAGGTCGAGATTCGCCTGCTTTATGGGGAGCGGGACGCGCAGGCCGTCTTTGAGCCGTCGAAGATTCGCGAAGTCTGCGGGCAAGAGGCGGAGATCTGGACGGAAGACGGCAGCCTCGGGAAGCGAGGCCGTGTGACCGACGGGGTCGACCTGAACGGGGTGGATCTGGTCCTGGCTTGCGGCCCCACCCCGATGCTGAAGCTCGTACGAGAACGGGCGCTGGGGGCCCGCGTGCCGTGCCAGCTCGCCGTGGAGGCGCACATGGCTTGCGGCGTGGGTACATGCATCGGTTGCGCGATCGAAACCGTCGATCCGCATACGGGTGAGAAAGGCTACGAGCTGGTCTGCGTGAATGGGCCCGTCTTTGCCGCGGAGCGTCTGCGATGGTAGACCTGGGACAGACGGTTTTCGGCGTCAAGTTCAAGAACCCCGTGCTGCTCGCCTCCGGCACCTGCGGTTACGGCGAGGAATACGCCGATATCATCGACGTGGACCAGCTGGGAGGAATCGTCACCAAGGCCGTGACGCTCGAGCCGCGGGCAGGTAACCCGCCCTGTCGGATCTCTGAGACGCCTGCTGGCATGATCAACTCGATCGGCTTGGCGAACGTCGGCCTCGAGGCCTTCAAACGGGAGAAACTGCCCTGGCTGCGGGAGAACCTGCGCGAGGCGAAGGTCTTGGTGAACGTGGCGGGTTGGAGTGTGGACGACTACGTCCGCGTCGTCAGCGGGCTGGACGACGCAGACGGCTTCCTAGGCTACGAGATCAACGTGTCCTGCCCGAATGTGGAGGGTGGCACCATGTTCGGCACGGATGAGGCTGCGTTGGCGGAACTCGTGCGCGCTTTGCGTGCTGCTAGCGAGCGGCCCCTCGTCGTCAAGCTCACGCCCAATGTGGCT
>CANPVY010000295.1 GCA_947581845.1 uncultured bacterium
CTCATCGTACCCCCTCTAGTGCCGGGTGAGCTCCGCCTGCCACTCTACCAGTGAACGACTCGGCGGCAACTCGTTCACATCGGCCCATTCCACTTCGAGGTTCGCCGCGACCAAGACGCTCTCGTAGCGCCCCGCACCAACGCTGAACAGGCTCTCACCGAAGTAGCGACCGGTTATCTCAGCCATCTTCTCCCCGAAGCTGGCCGGCTCACCATCGAACTCGATGCGTGCGAACAGACCAGCGGCTTCCGTCCTGAGCCTTGTTAGCCTGTAGTTGACGTGCAGGTCCACCAACTGCTGAGAACCGTCCGGCGCGTGCAAGCGGATGCTCACCTGATCCCTCCAGCCGTCGCCCTCAGATACCGAGTCCGCCGGCAGTGTGAGCGCCAGAGCGGAGAGGATGTCAGCCAGCGCCTGAGCGACAGGGCGGACCGCGCCCGAGTTCACCATTACACCCTGAGGCTGTCCGCGCGGAGAGAATTTGAGGATCGCGCCTCGACCGACCCTACGGAAGATGCTGTCCCACTGCAGGCCGCTGAGGCCCCGCTCCGCGTCAGTGCTAGCGCGGTAACCGAGCCAGTAAAGCCGATAGCGACGCTCCTGTTCCGGTTCATGCCGGTCTGCGATGATCGTCACGGCGAGCTCAGTTGTCGTCTGACGAGGAGCGCCCAGGGTCTCCAGCAGCGCAGCGCGCGGATCGTCTTCCGAGATATCGAACACCAGTCGCCGGCTCTCTCGGACCGTGATCCTGTAATTGCCGACGAGACCCGAATCGGCGGTCATGCGCAGTAGCACACGAGCCGGCGGCGCGTCGACGACCGGCTCCTGCGCCAGGCCGGGCCGCGCGGCCCAGAGCGTACAAGCTAGAGCAGCGAGATGCCACACGCGGCGCGGCGGTGTACGATCAGTCACCGGCGTAGGGGTCCTCTGGCACGGAGACCGGTCGCGGTGTCTCGACCACCTCCGAAACCACCTTCTTCTTGAGCCGGGCGCGGAAGAAGGCCAGAGCATCCGCCGGACGGCCACGCTGCGTGTGGTGGAAGGCCTGCAGAACCTCTGAACGCTCGCGTCCCGTGATCAGATCCTTTACCTCGTTCACCTGCACCCGCCGGTCAAGACGCCGCAGCGCGTGAGCGATGGCGTCATCGAACGGCATCTGCTGGCGGGGCGGGAACCGCTCTATCCCATCGCGCCCGCGCATCACCGCCGGCTTAGGGAAGCGGATAAAGATAGGCTGCGTGAAGTGCGGATGCCGGACCATCAGATCGCCCTTGGGAAGGCTGGCCAGCTTCGTCTTCGTGGCGGGTGACAGCACTGAGTAGCCCGGCGTAGCGAGTTCGTCCATGTCCATGCGCCCGTAGACTGCCGACCCGCAGTTCCCGACGACACGACGGTGGACCTGCGAGCGGAACTGCTGTGCTCCGAACAGTACCATCCCGAGATAGCGGCCTCGCTCGCTGATATCGAGCAGCATCTTGCGAACGTAGGTGTCCGGTCCGTCCGACGGCGCGTTCTTGTTGAGCTCATCGGCGAACACCACGAGGTGTCGTACGCCGAGGTTACCGGCCTCCAGGCCCTCGCGCAGCTTCGAGACGACCCGCGCGAACACCAGGTCCTGCGCTTCGGGCTCCACATTCGCGACATCGACGACGTAGACGGCCCGATCTTCGAACGAGCCCCAGGGTAAGTCGCTGACTGCATCGTCGTTCACCACGAGCCCGTGGGCGCGACTCACAATGCCGTTAAGCCTGTTGCGGACCTTACGAATCGTCGCCGTGTGATGGGTCATCCAGCGGTCCGCCCCACTCTGCTCGCAGCACGCCAACACGTCGTCGAACCAATCCTCGAGGTCACGAAATGTACGCACGAGATGGTTGCGCATCAGCGGCTGGCCGGAACCTGGGCCGAACGGCTGCTCGAGGACACGATCGCGAATAAAGTCCACAAGCGCATCCGCCTTCGCATCGAGGTCATCGCGGGTGAGCAACACCTCGGAGAACTGCATCACTTCCTTTAGACCCCAGCGCAACGGCTCCACGTTGTGCATGAGCTCTAGATTCGTCCTCAGCGTGTTGAGGTTCCAGCCATCCGCTCGGTAAGGGGCGTAGAAGCGAACATTCCTGAACGGTTCCGCCGGAATCTCCAGCTGCCGGTACATCCGCAAGTCCGCTTCCTCGAGATCGCCTGGCTGATCGAGGAACAACAGGTCAGGCCCCTTCACGTTGAAGCAAACCGCAGCGACGGAGCCCTTGAACCCCGGCATGTGCTCGAAGAGCGAGGCGAGCAGGAACTCAACCAGGCTGGTCTTCGTGGCTAGCCCGCTGACGCCCGTGATGTTGAGGTGGGCTGCCTCGGGGCCGAGTAGGAAATCGGCATCCAGGTAGACCGGAGCCTCCAACCCACCGCTCGTGTAGAGACCCAACGGGATGCCGGTGTCCCGTTCGCCGCCCACGTACGCGTCCATGCGCAGCCCGACCACGACATCGCGGTCCTCCGCCAGGAACACGGCCCCCATGGGGACCGGCTGCACCGGCTCCTCCGGCTCACGACGCAAGACAGCGGCGGAATACAGCCTTATCTCAGGCCGTGCCGAGGGAGCCCGCGCCTCTGCCCCTGGGTCGGCGTCGGCGCCGATGTAGTCGTGAAGCGGTGAAAGGAGGTCCGTGTAGCTGAAACCCTCGACCACCACGCCATACACCATCTGCGATTCCGCCACCACCTTCACGATGGACCCGATGCCGATGGGCGCCTCGTGACTCGTCCAGAAGTGGAACTCGTGCGTCGTGTTGGGCTTGCGCTCCGTGGCGACGACACGCCCCACAAGTTGCCTCATGCTGGTTCCCATCTCCACTGAACCGTTCCCACAGGGTTGCTGCCTGGCCGTGCCCCAGAGCCGATGCGCCGTTGGGAGCGTACAGACTCACCTTCAATATTCTAAGACCTCGGGGAGAGCCCCGCGACCGTCCTATACCTCCACCGCGGCCTTCACGGCCCGCCCGGCCCGCTCCTGGAGGCTCAGTACCTCGAGCTTTCGGTGCCGCAGCGCGATTACGGCATCGCACAGCGCCGAGGCGGCGGACAGCGTTGTGGTATAGGGCACTCGTCGCTGAATCGCCGCCCGCCGGATCGCGTAGTCGTCGAACTGCGCATGCTTGCCCAGCGGCGTGTTGATGAGCAGGTCGATCTCCCCGGAGATGATGTGGTCAACGATGTGTGGACGTCCTTCGTGCACCTTGAGCACCGGCGTGGCGGGAATGCCGCGGCCACGCAGGTAGCGGGCAGTCCCCGCGGTCGCCCAGATCTCAAAGCCCAATTCGTGAAACCGGCGCACGATCGGAGTGACGTTAGGCTTGTCCAAATCGTGCACCGTCACCACGATCCGCCCCGCCAGCGGCAAAGGGTTCCCAGCGGCGATCTGCGCCTTCGCCATCGCCAGGCCGAACGAGTCAGCGACGCCCATCACCTCACCGGTCGAGCGCATCTCGGGGCCCAGTAAGGCATCGACGCCTGGCAACTTGTCGAACGGGAAAACCGATTCCTTGACCGCTACGCCCTCCGTCTGCTCATCACCCCGGAAGTCGAAATCCTCCAGCTTGCGTCCCACCATACAACGCGCCGCCAGGCGCGCCAGCGGTATCCCGACGGCCTTGCTCAGATAGGGAACGGTTCGGCTGGCGCGTGGGTTAACCTCCAACACATAGACGACCCCGTCCTTCACCGCGAACTGCACGTTGATGAGGCCAACCACTCCCAAAGCCCGTGCAAGCGCCCGAGTGTGCTCCTTCATCTGCTCGACATGCTCATCACGCAGCAGGTAGGGCGGCACCACACAGGCCGAGTCGCCGGAGTGAATTCCGGCATCCTCGATGTGCTGCATGACGCCACCGATCAGCACTTCCACGCCATCCGATACGGCGTCCACATCGGCCTCGAAGGCATCCTCCAGGAACCGGTCGATCAGCACCGGATGCTCGGGCGAAGCGCGAATGGCTCGGTCGAAATAGCCCTTCAGCGACTCCTCATCGTAGACGATCTCCATGGCGCGCCCGCCGAGCACGTAGCTGGGGCGGACCAGCAGCGGATAACCGATGCGTGCTGCCACCCGAAGCGCCTCGGCCTCACTCTTGGCCAGACCGTTGGCTGGCTGCGCGATATCCAGCTCGCGGGCGAGGGCCTCAAAGCGCTCACGATCCTCGGCTCGGTCGATGGACTCTACCGGGGTGCCCAGGATCGGCACGTCCAGAGCCCGCAGCGCTGACGCCAGCTTGAGCGGCGTCTGGCCGCCCATCTGAACCACCACTCCCTCTGGCCGTTCGAGGTAGATGATCTCCAGCACGTCCTCCAGGGTGAGCGGCTCGAAGTAGAGCTTGGCGCTGACGTCGAAATCGGTGGATACCGTCTCCGGGTTCGAGTTCACCATGATGGTCTCGAAGCCCTCCTCCGCCAAAGCGAAGGCGGCCGAGACACAGCAGTAATCGAACTCGACACCCTGACCGATACGGTTGGGGCCGCTTCCCAGCACGACAACCTTACGGCGCTCACTCCGAATCGATTCGTTCTCTTCTTCATAGGTGCTGTAGAGGTATGGTGTGGCCGCGGGGAACTCGCCTGCACACGTGTCCACCATCTTGTAGGACGGATGCATACCCCACGCCCAGCGCCGTTTCCTGACGTCCGCCTCACGCTCACCTCGGATGCGAGCCAGTAGCGCATCACCGAAACCCAGCCGCTTCATCTCCCAGGTTGCCTCTCGAGTCAACTCGTGCAGCGATGCGTACCACTCCTCCGCATTGACCAGCTCCCTCAGCTGTTCGATGAACCAGAAATCGATGTGGCTCGCTTGGGCGATCTGCTCCGCGGTCACGCCAGCTTGCAGTGCCCGCTTGATCTGGAAGGGTCGGTCCGCAGTGGGCTGCCGAAGGGTCGCCAGCAGGACCTCGCGGCCGTCAGCGCCGAGGCCATCGTCGGCCAGCATGTCGCTGCACGACCAGCCCGCCCGGCCGTTCTCCAGAGCACGGAACCCCTTCATCCACGCTTCCTTGAATGTTCGTCCGATGGCCATCACCTCGCCGACCGCCTTCATCTGGACTCCCAGCACGGGGTCGGCGCTGGGGAACTTCTCGAACGCGAAGCGCGGAACCTTGACGACCACATAGTCCAGGACCGGTTCGAACGAGGCAGGCGTCTTGAGGGTGATCGCGTTGGGTAGCTCATCCAGCCGATACCCGACCGCCAGTTTGGTCCCGATGCGCGCGATCGGAAAACCCGTCGCCTTAGACGCCAGGGCGGAGGAACGGGAGACCCGCGGGTTCATCTCGATGATCAACACCTCGCCGGTCTCGGGGCTCACAGCGAACTGAATGTTGCAACCGCCGGCGGCCACCCCGATCTCGCGGATGCAGGCGATCGCGGCGTCCCGCAATACCTGGTATTCCGCATCCGACAGCGTCATGGCCGGTGCCACCGTGACCGAGTCGCCGGTGTGCACGCCCATCGCGTCGAAGTTCTCGATCGAGCACACGATCACGACGTTGTCGGCGTGATCGCGCATCACCTCCAGCTCGTACTCCTTCCAGCCGATCACGCTCTTGTCGATCAACACCTCGCCGATCGGTGACGCTTCGAGGCCTACCCGCGCGACCTGCTCGAATTCCTCGATGTTGTAAGCGATTCCACCGCCGGTGCCACCAAGGGTGAAGGAGGGGCGGACGATCGCGGGAAAGCCTGTGCTCTCGGCGACTGCCAGCGCTTCCTCCAGCGAGTGAGCGAAGCCGCCGTGCGGCACGTCGAGCCCAATCCGCCGCATCGCCGCGGCGAACTCCTCCCGGTCCTCCGCCAGCCGGATGGCGCGTGCGTCCGCACCGATGAGCTCCACACCGTACTTCTCCAGCACTCCCGAATCGTGCAGCTCCAGCGAGACGTTGAGCCCTACCTGGCCGCCCATGGTGGGGAGGAGCGCGTCCGGCCGCTCACGCGCGATCACGCGCTCGACCCACTCCGGCGTCAGCGGCTCGATGTAGGTCGCGTCAGCCAGGTCAGGGTCGGTCATGATCGTGGCCGGATTCGAGTTCACCAGAATGACCTGGTAACCCTCCTCCTTCAGTGCGCGAACGGCCTGCGTGCCCGAATAGTCGAACTCGCAGGCCTGCCCGATCACGATGGGTCCGCTGCCCAGCAGCAGGACGCTACCTATGTCGTCGCGCCTCGGCATCTAGTCTCAGTAAGGCCCTCCGTTTGCTGACCCTGTTGGGTAGGGATCGAGACCAATAGTACCCGAGCCGGCCTGGTCGCGCCAGCCGGGGTTGGCCGTGTCGCCGCCCGCCGACAGCGGCTCCAGCCAGCCCTGCTGCGGGGCCTGCTCAGGCGGCCAGGTGATCTACGCGACCGCCTCTCCACGGCCCGGCACGCTGGTTGCCCACGGCGGGCCCAACGACCAGATTGCCCTGTCGATTGTGGACACGCGGACTTCCTTTCATTCCAGGACGAGTGGACGACCATGAACGCTAAGAGACCCTGGGCGATCTGGGCCCGCATGGCGCCCGTCGCCGCGCTCGCATTCGCCATGGGCTGCGGTGCCCGAGCCGGCTATGTCGGCGAGCCGTCACCAGCAGCCGAGCCCGAGCCCGCTCCAGCGCTCAGCGTAGCGGCGGGCATCGACCTCGACACTATCCGTGCCGGCGAGTTCGACAACGGTAAGATGTGGACGTTCGAGTACCCGCCGTTGGAGTACTTCCGGGAGACATATCACTTCCAGCCCAATGAGAGTTGGTTCGAACGCGTTCGGCTCGGTGCCCTGCGCATCCAGGGGTGCTCGGCCTCCTTCGTTTCGCCCAACGGGCTGGTACTCACCAACCACCACTGCGCCCGCGGCAGCGTCGCCCAGGTGAGCCAGCCGGGTGAGAGCCTGCTGGACAACGGCTTCTACGCTACCTCGTTGGATGAGGAGCGCGAGTCCAGCCAGACCGCGGACCAGCTGATCGCGATCAGGGACGTGAGCGAGGAGGTCCACGCGGCCATCGAGGGCAGGCCTGAAGCGGAACAGGCAGACGCGCTGAACGAGATCCGCGAAGATCTCTCGGAGCACATAGCGCAGGAGTACGGTGGCGACGAGGCAGGCATCCTGGTGCAGGTCATCGAGCTCTGGGACGGTGCCAAATACTCGGCCTACGTCTTCCGTCACTACACGAATCTACGGCTGGTGGCCTCTCCCGAGCTGCAAATCGGCCACTTCGGGGGCGACCCGGACAACTTCACCTACCCGCGCTACGACCTCGATTTCTCGTTCTACCGGATCTATGACGAGGAGGGGAATCCGCTGAAAACGGAACACTGGTTCAAGTGGAGCGACGAAGGCGTGGAGGAAGGTGACGCTGTCTTCGTGATCGGTAACCCGGGCGGCAGCAGCCGACTGCAGACGGTGGCCCAGCTGGAGTTGCGCGGGGCTGTCCAAGACAAGGCTATCTATGAGCTGCTCGACAGTCGTGCGGATGCCCTCCAGGCGTTCTACGATGAGGACCCGGAGAGAGGGGAGGCGATGAACCTCCGCAATCAAATCTTCGGCCTGCTGAACTCAGAGAAGGCATATCGCGGCATGTGGGAAGGGCTTCAGAACCCCGTCTACATGGCGCGGCGCCGTGATTCGGAGCGTCAATTCCGAGAAGCCATCGAGAGCGACTCAGCGCTCAACGCGGAGTACGGTGGACTGCTCGAGCGTATGGCCGAGATCCAGAAACAGAAGATGCCGTACGCGGCCGACTTCGGCGCCTTCATCGCGTTTGGCAGCCCCAACTTCGATGCGGCGGCTCTACGGCGAGCCTTCTTCGCCTACCGATACGTGACGGCGAGTGAATCCGGCGCACCTCGGGAGGTACTCGACAACCTCACGGGACGTGTGCTCGCGATCAGTGACCAGTCGCCGTCCTTACAGCGCAGACTGCTGACGGCCCGGCTTCGGGACTTCGAGCGCCATCTGGGTTCCGACAGCGAGATCGGTCGGATGATCCTGCAAGGACGCACGCCGGACGCCACTGCGGATGCGATCCTGGCGACAAGTGCTCTCGCCGACTCGGCACAGGCGGCCAGCGCCCTGGAGGCAGGTACGCTGACGGCGGGCGATCCGGCGATCCGGGTGATCGCGGCGATCAGCGACCGCTTGAATGCCTACCAGACGGCGTTTCAGCGGTTCCAGCAGCAGGAGGCCGCGGTTGCACGTACTCTAGGCCGTGCGCGGTTCGACATCTATGGCACCTCCATTCCGCCCGACGCGACGTTCTCGCTTCGCATCGCCGACGGCGTTGTGAAGGGCTACGACTACAACGGCACCTACGCCCCCGTCTACACAACCCTCTACGGTCTCTACGACCACTACTACTCCTATGGCCCGGGTACGGACTGGGATCTGCCGGCACGTTGGTTGAGCCCGCCTGAGAGCTTGGATCTAGCGACGCCGGTCAACTTCGTGCTGACAGCCGACGTCATCGGCGGTAACTCGGGCTCGCCCGTGATCAACACCGATCTCGAGGTCGTCGGGCTGATCTTCGACGGCAACATCGAGAGCCTGCCCGGCGACTACATCTACGACCCCGAGGTCAACCGCGCGGTGGCGGTGGATGTGCGTGGCATACTGGAGGCGCTCGACGACATGTACGACGCTGACCGCTTGGTGTTGGAGCTGACCACGGGACAGCTCGTCCCCAGCGAAGAGGAGGCTGACGCGGTCCTAGCCGGGAAGTAGGGTCGCTTCTCCGACCACACGGGTACGATGAGCAGCGGGGGGCAAACGCCCCCCGTTGCTCTGCCAGCACCGCCGATCCGGCGCGGCCGTCTGCTGACGGTGGCCTGCGCCTCCCGCTCAGCTCGTTGCTGGCGGCGCCTCAGCCTCTGAGCGCCTGGTCGAAGTCGGCGATGATATCCTCCGGATCCTCGAGACCGACGGAGACGCGGACCAGATTCTCGGAGATCCCGGCGTCGGCTCGCTGCTCTGGGGTCAGTCGCGCATGGATCATCGAGGCCGGGTGAACCACGAGCGTCTCGGTTCCACCCAGGCTGACGGCCAGGCGTGCTACCTCCAGCCGCGCCGCGAAGTCTCGGGCGGCCTGAAAGCCACCGTCCATCTCGAACACCACCATCCCCCCGTAGCCCGACATCTGCCTCTTAGCCAGCTCGTGCTGCGGGTGCGAGGCTAACCCGGGATAGTAGACGCGCTCGACTTTCGGGTGCGATTCCAAGAACTCCGCTACAGCCATCGCGTTGCTGTTTGCCCGGGCAACGCGGAACGGTAGCGTCTGGATGCCGCGCGCCAGCAGCCAGGCCTCG
>CANPVY010000296.1 GCA_947581845.1 uncultured bacterium
GCATCTCATCCGGCCCATCGGGATGCCCGGGCCGCCGCGGCCCGCTGGACAGTGTGAAATAGACGGACACGTCCTGGCCGGTGGCGCTGCGCGATGCCACCTGCCACAGCAGCACGGCGTCCTCGACGCGTGGTACGACCTTCTCGATCCCGGCCATGGCCACGTAGACCCGCGGCATACTGGTCACCATGCGACCGTTGCCCTCATTGGTGATGATGCAGATCGTGCCGGTTTCAGCGATCGCGAAATTGCAGCCGCTAATGCCCATGTCAGCGCCCAGGAACTCGCGTCGCAACTCACGACGGGCGGTGGCACAGATATCCGCTGGGTCGAGCGTGGGCGGCACACCGAGCTCGCGCTGGAGCAACTCGCTTACGTCCTCGATCCGCTTGTGGATGATCGGCGTGATGATGTGACTCGGTGGCTCGCCGGCGAGCTGGATGATGTATTCGCCCAGGTCAGTCTCGACCACATCGATCGCGGCCCGCTCAAGTGCTTTGTTAAGGCGAATCTCCTCTGTGAGCATCGACTTGGACTTGACGACCTGCCGGACCCGATGTCGGTGGGCGATGTTCAGAACCGTCTGCCGCGCCTCCTCCGCGTCCCGGGCCCAGTGAACGTGGCAGCCGTTCGCGGTCAGGTTACGCTCCAGAGCCTCGAGCAGCTCGGGCAAGTGCTCGATAGCGTGCTCGCGGATGCGCCGGGCCTCGTCACGCAGGCGCGGGGCGTCGACGGCGGCCATCGCCTCGGCACAGCGAGCGCTCATCTGTTCGGTGGCCCGGTCGAGGGCGGTGCGCATCGCCTCGTCCCCGAGGGCCTGTCTCACCCGAACCTTGTAGGGTGCGCGAACGTCAACGCGCATTCGTCATGTCCTTGTCGGCGCTTCCGCGCTCGTCGACTCGGTTCAACAGCTCAGCGATATGCAGGGCCCGGCAGCGGTGGCCCTCCCGCTTGAGGATGCCGTTCAGGTGCGTCATGCAGCTTACGTCGTTCATGACGACGAGGTCCGCACCGCTGGCCGCCAGGTTACGTGCCTTGCGCCTTCCCATCGCGGTGCTGATCTCGGCGTTCTTCAGTGCGAAGAGCCCGCCGAAGCCGCAGCACTGGTCCGCCCCGGGCAGTTCGACGATCTCGGCGTCTCGCAGGCCGGCCAGTAGCTGGCGCGGCTGTGCGTCCACCCCGAGCTCGCGTAGCAGATGACAGCACGGATGGTAAGTCAGCTTCTCTTTGACAGGAGCATCGATCGCTTCGACGCCCAGGACATCGACGAGGTACTCGGTAAGCTCGTAGGTTGCCCCCCCTACCTGAAGGGCACGGCGCCGGTCCTCGTCGCTGGCGTCGTCGTCGAACAGGATACGATAGAAGTGTCTGACCATCGCTACACAGCTGCCGCTGGGCGCGACGATCGCGTCGATACGTCCCTGGTCAAGCAGCGGCCAGAAGACAGCGAGGAACTGCCGGGCCATCCTTCGGGCGTCGGCCCGGTATCCAGCGTTGAAGGCGGGCTGGCCACAGCACGTCTGCTCTTCTGGGAAGATGACGTCCGCCCCGTGACGCTCGAGCAGATCCACGGCGGCGATGCCGACACCGGGGTGCAGCGTGTCGACCATGCAGGTGACGAATAGTGCTACTCGTGGGCGGGGCGGTTGCGTTGTGGTCATGAGCTGAAAGATATGCCGGCGCTTGGCTACCTGGTTGGCGGTGGGTACGTTTCCGTCAAGATCGTGCAGGCATAGTGGAGTCAACTCCGTACGTCGGCAAGACGGCTCGCTGGCAGGTGAGCAACCCACTCTTGGAGACCGAAGGCAAGATGCCGCGCCCGTTGGCGCTCACCGTGTTGTGTATAGTCGGCTGGTTGGCCATCAGCGTCGCGGCAGGGCGCATTCTCGTCCAGTGGGAGGTTTTCAGCGAACTGCCTGCGGCTCATGTGATTGGCGCCCCCTTGGCGCTCGCCATACCAGCAGCGAGCCTTCTTGGCTACTGGGTTATGCGGCGCTGGGGACTCTGGCTGATTCTACTGGGCACGCTGGCGCGCGTGGGGGCAGGGATCGTGGGCGTGCTGGCGCTTCGCCCTGCAGACCTCATCTGGCCTGGAGTAATCGTGCTCTTCGGGCTCGCTTACTTTCGCCGCCTCAAGTAGGACTACCTGTCAGGCTCAGGGAGCGGGCTTGGGCCATTTGGATCGTCGTCGGGTGGCTGTCTCGCGTCCGACGGGTTGGCCGCGCAAACGACTTCGACTTCGTGGGGCGCGTAGATCCCGAGCGTCAGGGCCGTGACCAGCCCGTTGAGGAAGCTTTGCTGTGTCTCGACGCGCGCCCACGGACCGCCGCAGATCCCTCTGGCATCGACCTCGGCTGGAACAAGTCCGACGAGCCAAGCGGTTTCCCACTTCTCGTGATACCCCGTCTGGCCCGGCTCCAGACCGGTCTCGATGATGCTGTGGTAGCAGGCAGTCGAGAGTGTAAGAGCGGATGCCAGGGCCAGGCTCGTCAGAATCCACCTAGGACTTTGGCGCCGCATATGGCCTCCCTAGTTGCTGCCCGGGCTGCGAGCTGTGTTGTCGTTGCTGTTCGCTGTCGCTGGAGGCGCGTCGGTGCTGTCAGCTTCCCCATCGCCCGTTGCAGCGCACACAACCTTGGTCTCCATTGGGGTTATGATACCCCAGGTGATGGCGCCGACCACCCAATTCAAGAAGCTCTGCCTGGTTTCCACCCTTGCCCATCGCCCGCCACAGTACTCTGCGGCATCGACCTGGGCCGGGAAGATCGCGTACGCATATGCCATGTTCCATTCCTCGTGATAGACCTGCGGACTCGGTTCAAGCCCCGAGTCGATCTTCACGTGATGGCATCCGATCGTGGCGAACAGGAGGGATATCAGCGCCAAGATCGTCAACTGGCGACATGGATTGTGGCAGCGCATAAGCTCTCCCTGCCGTCGCAGTGTGGTTAGCGCAAGCGGGACGCACAGGTCGGTTTGACCACGTGGTGCTCTGCTCATCTTGAAGCTGTCCGACGGATACAGTCTAAGACCGCGACTGTCGAGTCGCAATGGCTGACTCCATCACAGCGTTTGTCGCTGTGCCGGTGATGGGTGCCCAGCTGCTGGATTGCCCGCCCGCGCTGCGGACGACATTATCGTCTGGGCACACTTCCATGTCTCATCAGGCTTAGAGAGGGCCAGGCCACTCATGTTGGAGGTCGTTGTCATCGGCGCCGGTATAGCGGGTTTCGCTGCCGCTCACGCCTTATGGGAGCGCGGCGCCGCAGTCACCCTGGTCGAGGCTGGCCGGCCGGGCGGTGAGGCGACCGGCGCCTCGGCGGGCATGCTGGCGGCCCAGTACGAGGCGGAGCCGGGCGCGAAGTTTCGGCTGGGCGTGGAATGCCGGGCCCGCTACCCGGAGTTCGTCGCGAGGCTGGAAGAGCTTTCCGCGCAGGCGCTGCATCTGCGCTGGGACGGGGTGCTGGTGGCGAACCTCTCGCAGCAGGAACATGAGCAGGCCGCCGAGGCGATCCGCTGGCAGCGCGAAGCGGGGCGGCAGGCGGAGCTGCTCGACCCGGGCCAGGCGGTGGAGCTTCAGACCGGCGTCAGCGCAGAGTCGGTTTCGTACATCTGGTTTCCCGAAGAAGGGCAAGTGGACAGCCAGGCACTGGGGGCGGCGCTGGGTCCCGCGCTCGCGCGCACCGAGATCCGGCTGATCAGCGGGAACAGCGCAGCGGAGGTTCTCTCGCGAAAAGGGTCGGTGGTTGGCGTGGCCATGGCGGACGGCCGTAAGCTGGACGCGGAGCGTGTCGTGCTGGCGGCGGGCGCGTGGAGCGCTGGGCTACGGGGTCTGCCGCGGGTGCTGCCCGTACGCCCGGTGCGTGGCCAGATGCTGCGTTTCCCTGCGGCCACACTGGCGCTGGAGCGCATGGTTGCGAGCCACGCGGGTCGCTACCTGGTGCCGAAGGCGGATGGTTCGGTGCTGGCCGGCAGCACGATGGAGGACGTCGACTTCGACCCATCGATCACGGAGGAGGGACTCCGCGTGATCCACGACGAGGTCTCGCAGCTCGTACCGGCGCTCGCCGGGCTCAAGCCATTGGAACGCTGGGCCGGCCTGCGGCCGCTCAGCGCCGACTCGTCGCCGATCATCGGGCCGGACCCCGAGCTGGAGGGACTCATCTACAGCACGGGCTTCGGGCGTAGTGGGATACTGCTGGCTCCTCTGGCGGGCGCGATCGTCGCCGATCTCGTCGTCGTTGGGAAGTCGGAGTACGACTGGAAGCCGTTCCAGCCGGACCGCTTCGCTGAGGGTGAATTGACGCCGAGCTAGCTGGTTGCCGTACCCTGCTGCGCGAGATTGGGCGGCGAATGAGTCCGCCGGTGCGACGCTTCCGGCGACTCGTGCATCCAGTAGACGAGGAGATCTCGAGACATTCGACAGGGGATTTGGAGCGATGATAGGAAGGCTGAGCGGAGTCGCCTTGGCGTGGCTGGGCGTGATTGTGGCCCTGGATTCGGGTCCACTGCACGCCCAGGTGGCCGCGCAACGGCTCACCGAGCCTGATGCCAGTTATCCCGAGGCGTTCAGTCTGGTTCAGGGACTGCTGGAGCTGCCCGACGGCCGCGTGATGATCGCCGATCCACTGGGACAGGCACTGGTCATCGCCGACCTCGAGGTGGGTGCAGCAGACACGCTGGGCAGCGTTGGCCAGGGGCCGGAGGAGTACCGGCAGCCGGACGGCGTGTTCGCTCTGCCGGGTGACTCGGTGCTGCTCGTGGATCTGGGGAACGCCCGGCTCACCGTGATCGCGCCGGACGGCAGCTTCGGCGCGACGATGCCGATCGCCCAGGAGAGACCGGGCCCGGGACCAGGGCTGCTGATCGTGCTACCCCGGGCTGTTGACTCGCGGGGCAGAGTCTACTTCCAGCCGTTCGGCGGGGCGCGCGGGCCGCAGCTACTGGATTCGGCGGCGGTCGTGCGCTGGGACCGGGGTAGTGGGGCCATGGACACGGTGGCGATGGTCAAGCTGCCGGAGATGAGGCAGTCGAGGTCCGGCGGCCCCGGGTCTCAGGCTGTGATGATCATGCCGGTGCCGCTCAGCCCACAGGATGCCTGGTCGGTGAGCTGGGACGGTTGTGTGGCCGTCGCCCGCGCGGATCCCTATCACGTCGAATGGATCCAGGAGGACGGGGGCGTCATTCGCAGTGAGGCCATCCAGTTCGAGCCCGTCAGGATACGCCGGGCCGATAAGCTGGAGTGGGTCGAGGGCCTGGGTGGCGGCGTGAGCATCAACATCAGGGTCGAGAACGGCCAGCGCCGTATGGCGATGAGCCGCGGGGGCGGCGGACGCGAGGAGCCGGACATCGACAGCTTGGATTGGCCCGATAACAAGCCTGCCTTTGCTGACAACGGCGTTCGGGTCACACCGGAGGGTGACATGTGGGTCCAGCGTCACATGGCTGCCGGTGAGCCGATCGAGTTTGACGTGTTTGGGGCGAACGCCGAGCTGAAAG
>CANPVY010000297.1 GCA_947581845.1 uncultured bacterium
GGGACTCGATCCGCACCGGCCAGCCCGGCCGCACGCCGAGCGCCCGGGCGTCCTCGCTGGCCATTTCGACCAGGCCGCCGGCAAACTGCTTACGCCGCGAGACGAAGTCCCGGCTCAGGGTGGGCGCGAAGGCCACCAGCGGGTCACTTCCCCAGTCGAACACTCCATCCAGTGCGAGGAGGTGCGACGCGTCGCCGGAGACCCGGGGCGGTTCCCCGAATCGCGGGGCAGAGTCGACGGGACGCGCATCGCCCCGGGGAACGATGACGGCGCCCCAGCTCTCTTCCAGCGCCCGCTCATCCAGCCCCTCGTAGCCGGGGACCACGCGACGGATCTCGTCCAGGACCTCGTCGACGGAAGTGAACTCGGATGGCAGGCCGAGTCGGGCCGAAAGCTCGGCCAGCACGTGCCAGCCGGGTCGCGCCGAGCCCGGCGGCGGCGCGCACGGCCGTACCCGCTGGACACGGCCGTCCGCGCTGGTGCAGGTGCCTACGTTCTCTGCGTGGCTGGCAACCGGCAACACGACGTGGGCGGCAGTGGCGGTGGCCGTCATGAACGCATCCAGGGCCACCAGGCAATCGAGCTCCGCCAGTTTCTCACGAGCTGCCCTGCGATCGCGGAGCACGCTTGGCGGATCCTCGGCCATGACCACAAGGCCTCCGACTGCGCCGATCATCGTCGTGGCGTCACGACCGGCAGCAGCAGCCGGCTCCCGCCCCCAGGCCTCCCCCAGTTGCCCGAGCGACGCGGCGTCCTCGAGCGACGCTCCGCCGGGCAGCACGTCCGGGGCTACACCCATCTCGCAAGCGCCCCGCAGGTTCCAGCGCACCGGCAGCGGCAGGAGCACCGACCCCGGCCGCCCCGAGTGACCCGAGGCCCGCGCCAGCACGCCGAGGGCGGTGCCGAACGCCTCAGCCGAGTTGCCAATGACGACCTCGGGGGCCACCACAAGGCTGGCTCGCTCGGCCTGCATGTACCACCGCCCGGCTTCCTTCACCTCCTCCGCCAACTCCGCGAGCAGCTCCAGGGGCCACCCTTCCGGCACGCCCTCGGCACCGCCCGCCTCGACAACCGAGGCGATTAGGCCGCCGACGACACCCTGCTGTCCGCCCGGCGGCACCGGCACATGCAAGGCCGCCAAACGCGCCAACTGGGTGCGCGTGCAGGAGATCGTCACCAGACGCGCTCCCCGGGCCACCGCCCGCATCACCGCGAACGCCGCCCGAGGGTGGCTGCACGCGAGGTCGCCGTCGAAGACGATGACCACCTCGCTCCCCTCGACGTCCGTCAGACGGCCGAACGGCGCGCCTCCACGCGCGATTCCGCGCGCCAGCGGCCAGTACGTGTTCCGTAGACAGGAATCGAGATCGCCGGTCCCGAGCGCCCCTCGCGCCAGCCTGACCACCAGGTAGTTCTCTTCGTTCGTGGCGCGGGCCGACCCGAGGACACCGATGGACTTGCCCCCCTTGCGTGCGCCAGCAAGAGCAGCCGCTGCGGCGTCCAGCGCCTCGCCCCAGGTCACCGGCGTGAGCTGCCCCCCGCGGCGTACCAGTGGCTCGCTGACACGCTCTCCCCAAGTGGGAGCCTCGTGAGCACCCCACCCTCTGGCGCATAGTCTGCCCTGGGAAATCGGGTGGTGCCTGCTCGGCGCCACCCCAAAGAGCTTACCATCCTGAGCCTGCAGATACAGTCCACACCCGCAGGAGCAAAACGGACAGGTTGTGAATGCGGCGTCCAGTGTGGTCACGATCGACGCCTTGGCTTGGCGGTTGGAGCCGCCCGCCCGATTGGCAAGATCGGGGCCATCGGGTCCGTCTGCGCATCGAAGTGCCCTTGAGCTATTGCATGTCTGCTGTTGAGATGCGATGCGCCTGAGGCCGACTCACCAGAGTTGTGGCAAAGCACCCCAAGCGGTGCATCTTTTGCGTCTAGTCGGGAACGCGTTAGGTCGACTTCTATGTACAGACCGAAACGAGCTACGTAGATGCCGTGACGTACCCCTGCGGTTTCTCCTTTCTTGACCGTAGAAGTTGGGATGTCGTCAGTACGATGGCGTCACTGCTGGAGGAACCCGGGCTCAAGCACAAGCGCTTCTGTCTGGAGTCATCACAACGTCGGAAGGGCGAACATGCACAAGAGTGGTGCAGGAGAGAACGGATGAGCTCGCCGCGCTTGGGCCGAGCCCCTCCAAGCGGGGAACCTGAGGACCAGGCAGCCCTGCGTGGGCGAAACAGCCGACAAGGTGGCCCTGAGCGGTTATCCGAGATGATCGTGTGCGAGGATCTCCGCAGCGCGCGCAACGGCTCGAGCGACAGGTTGCGAGAGCCCCGGGGACACTTCCTCCGGTATGCGGACTACCTGGCAAGCCAGCACCGAGACGTCTACGCCGCACAGATCGCGCAACTCACGCAGCAGGTTGGAAGTAGGCACCTGGTGCATGGAGAAGTCGTCGGTCTTCGCGTCGGGCAGGCTATCGATGTCCAGATTGAATAGAGCACCCGGTTCGAGGGCGCGGTCGATCGCATCTACGATCACGATCCTCGACGGTCTCACGTCAGACAGCAATACGTCAAAGAGGATGTTCCGGACCGAAGTGCCGGCATCGAGGACACACACGTGCGCAGGGATCGCCCAGTTCCGCTGGCAGTACTCAGCCACCGCTGGGCCAAATCCGTCATCGCCGAACAAGACGTTCCCGCACCCCAGAATCAGGGTCCGCTTGTTGTACCACTCAGCCACGACGCTCAATTGCCTCCTAGCCACCTTGCACGTCAGTCCGCCCACATCAGGCATGCGAGCGGACTGACGTCTCTTCTCCAGCAATACTAACCGGGAACGTCTCCTGCCGAAAGCGGTCGCTTCAGCAGGTCCTCAATTGGATAAGGTCTCAATCACCTCCCCCTGCGAGTCCCGGATCTCGAGCTTCACTAGTATTCTACCGGAGAGATCGTGGGTCGAACACGACAGGCAGGGATCGTAGGCGCGTATCGCCATCTCGATCTTGTTGAGAATGCCCTGATCGTAGTTGCCGTCCTTGATCAGGGTCTGCGCCGCCTGTTTGACGGACATGTTGATCGGCGCGTTGTTGTGCGTTGTGCCCACGATGAGATTGACGTCCGTGACCAGCCCGTTCTCATCCGTCTCGTAGTCGTGGATCAAGGTACCCCGCGGCGCCTCGACGGAAGCCACACCTCGTGCGGCACGCGGGGTAACCGGCACCCGGGTATCGGTACTCGTGATCTCCGGGTCATTCAGGAGTTCGACTACCTTCTCAGCGTTGTAGAGCAGCTCAATCAGCCTCGCCCAGTTATACAGCAACGTCAGCTGGACCGGCCTGCCAAACTTCTCGCGGTACTCCTCAAGCTCCGCCTGCGCCAATGGTGTGCTGAGTTGATCACAGACGTTCAATCGGGCGAGTGTGTTCGTCCGATAGATTCCCGACGGGTTGTCCAGGTCCATCGAGAACGGGCCCCACTTCTTCGCATACGGGAACTTCAGGTAGGTCCAGGGCTCGATGTGCTCTCCGATGTACTCAGTGTACTGATCGTACGCGAACTCCTCGTACGTGCCATCGGGCTTCATCAGCCGGGCCTTGCCATCGTAGAGATCCATAGTCCCGTCGTCGGTCACCGTGCCCAGGAAGCCTGTGGTGATCACTCCAGTGGTTTCCACGAGATCCAGATACTTAGCGAACAGATTCTCCTTGGCGTACGCAATGGCAAACTTGGCGAACTCCAAAACCTCATTGGCCATTGGGAGCACCTGATCGCGTTCTGCTTCCGTCAACGGCTTGCTGAATCCGCCCGGTACGGCCGTCACCGGATGAATCGTCTTCCCCGAGACGATGTTCAGCATCTGTGCCCCGAGGTGCCTGTTCCGGACAACCTGCCTTCCGATATCGGGATGCGCCTGAAGTATCCCGATGACGTTCCTCACCGAGTAGTCGGCGTCCGGACCCATGACGAAGTCCGCGCCTGCGAGGAAGAAGAAATGCAGTATGTGCTCCTCGGTGAACGCGATAGCGTTGCAGAGCTCGCGCAGCTTCCGCCCCGCGCTCGGTGGTGTTACGCCAAATACCGCATCATTGGCCTTCGCTGAGGCCAAGTGATGCGACCACGGGCACACGCCGCAGATACTCGTTGTGATGCGCGGGAGCTCCTCCACGGGCCGGCCGATGCAGAACTTCTCGAACCCACGAAGCTCAACGACATTGAAAAACGTGTCTGCGACGTTGCCACTGTCGTCGAGGTGTATGGTAACCTTGGCGTGGCCCTCAATCCTGGTTACTGGAGCAAGCGTGATCGTTCTCATCTGTCCAGCCCCCTATCTCTTGGGCCGCTCAGGTAGCGGCCTGAGCCGATTCTGAGCGCCGATGTACCTGTTCAACAGAGCGCGCCTGTCCTCTACCTGCTTGGCGTCCAGCCCGATCGACGAGATAGCGCTCATCATATCGACCATGGGGTTGGCGCCCTTACGGATCGGGCCGAAGCACCCACGACACGGCATATGCCCCTTGATGCAGCGCGGCACGGTCACACCGTTGTCTCCCTCCTTGTGCCCACAGCCGGCCAGCGTCACCGGGCCCAGGCACAGGTACCCCTGTTCCATGAAGCACCTTGTGTGATCGTAGGGCTCGCCCAGCTTGAAGTCCACCGAGTCCAGGGTCCTCTTGATCGCGCCGCCCGCTGCCTTTTTCTCCCGCTTCAGGGGACACTCGTCACAGACGCTGCGCTCGGGAAGCGCGAATGTCTCGCCTGCCAGGAGCGCCTTGAGTGCCTTGACAATGAGATCGGGGTTTGTGGGACAGCCTGGAATGTAGACATCGACAGGGACGATCTCATCGACGGCGTACACCCTGTCCAGCAGCGGCGGGATGTTCTCCGCAGGAGTGTCGCCAGGTTCCGTCGTCTTCGACTCCCTGTACACCTTCTGATACAGGGCCTCAAGAGGAAACATGTTCGCGAGGGCGGGGATCCCTCCGTAGCACGCACATGAACCGAGGGCAATCAACGTACCGCACTTCTTGCGCATCTCCTCGGTGATATGCTTCTCCTCCTCGTTCCTGACACCTCCGGAGATGATCCCCACATCTGCCTCGGGGATCTCGAGCTCTTCTCTTTCCCCAGTCTGCCCGTAGTACTTGTGGTCCATCAATACGGGCATGTGGACAAAGTCGAGCTCGGGCAGCAAGTCCAGAAGCGGCTCGCCGATGTCCAGGATCGTGACCTCACATCCTCCACAGATGTTCAGCCACTCTTCTGCCACTTTTACCGGCATGATACCCTCCTCCCTCTATCGGAGACTCGATCACCTACACGGGATCGTCGGCTTTCTCGGCAAGTAGCCGCTCGACTGTCTCTAAGAGAAGCTGTGG
>CANPVY010000298.1 GCA_947581845.1 uncultured bacterium
ATCATCTGTGAGCACGTCATTCAGACCCGGTCCGGTGACGAGCAAGTAGGCGTCGAAGGCATCCGACTCCAGCGTCAGCGTCACCGACTCACCGGCACGGCCCTCCAGTTCCCACGCCTCAGCTCTCGCCCCATCCCTGGGCCTGGGGCTGGTGGCCGTCAACGCACCCGATGCCACCTCCCCCAAACGCAGCGTGCGACCCTCGATCGGCAGTTGGGTGAGCCAGGCGGGGTTCATCCCGCCACACGAGTATCCGGCGGTCGGTCCCGGGCTATCCGACGCGCGCAGCGTGTAGACACCCGTCTGCCGCGGCCCGGTCGAACTCGCCACCACGTGGAAGGTGCCCGTCTCCAGGAAGGTGAATGTGATACGGGAGTGGCAGGCTCCGCCCGAGTCATCGTCCGAGAGCGTTTCATCCAGGCCGGGACCCACCACGTAGAGGTAGGCGTCGAAGTCGTCGGCGATCAGGTCGATCGTCACCGGGTCGCCGGCCTGACCCTCGAGGGTCCAGGCCTCCATATAGGCATCGCGGGATGACCGGTGATCGGAACTGGACAGCGCGCCCCGCACTTCCTCGCCCACGCTGAGCTTCCCTTTGGCCTCCAGCAGGCTCAGGATGGACGCTCCCGCTTGCGCCTCGAGGCAGCGTGGGGAACTCGCCAGGAGCGCGAGAAGAGCGACGGACACGACCAGGTTGAAGCGGCTGACGCTGAGCACCGTAATCACCTCGACGGGTTGCTAGCTGGCACGGGGGAAGCGGGCGACGCGTCGCAATCTAGGCAACGCTGCGATCGCTTACAACGTCCACCAATCCAAACCCGTCATTGCTGCGCGCCCCGACTCACTCACCCAGCCGCCAGGCGTTGGGGATGTGCTCGATCAGCGGGTCGCCACCGGAGCGCAGGGCAACACTCACGGCATCGAAGCGGTAGAGGGTCCCCGGGTGGCCGTGGTGGCGGAGCCAGTAGCGCGCGACGCGCTCCACCTCGCGCCGCTTGAGCGCCGTGATCGCCTCCAGAGGATGACCGTACCCGGGTCCCGCGCGAGTCTTCACCTCGACGAACGCCACAAGATCATCGCGTCGCACGATGAGATCGATCTCGCGGTGGCCGAAACGGTAGTTGCGGTTGAGGATCACGTAGCCGCGTGCTTCGAGATAACGGGCAGCGAGTCGCTCGCCGAGAACACCCAGATCGCGCGGTGTGGCCAGTTGATCCTCCCCCAGTGAAGGCGTACGCGCTCAGAATCAGGGATCTCTGCATCAATAGAACGTCAAACGGAGGCGCGCTCAGATCTGAAGCTGAAGACCGTCGTGCGCCATGACGGTCTCACCGTCATAGCCGCTGGCGCGCAGCAAGGCTGGGACATCGAGACGCCGCAGCTGCGGATACACGTGGGTGACCGCCAGCCGGCGGACGCCAGCGCCCGCGGCCAGCCGGGCGAGACGGGCGGGCGAAAGGTGATTCTCCTCGACGAGTTCCTCGGGCAGCGAGCACTCGGCCAACAGCAGATCAACCCCCCGAAGGAACTCCGCCACCGACTCGCTGGGGCCAGTGTCCCCTGTATAGCCCAGTGCGGATCCACCTGCTTCTAGCCGCAACGCGAGGCTCTCCTCGGTATGCGGTGTCTGGGCGACGCGGAGCTGGAGGTCGCCAAGTCGAACCTGAGCACCGGGCCGCAAGTCATGCACCGCGAGCCCGAAGCCCGGCTCGCTGACCCAGGGTCCGAAGGCGGTGGCCCAGGCAGCGAACAGTCGCTGTGTGCCCTGCGGGCCCCAGACCGCCAGCGGCGCCGTCCGTGGCACCTCCAGCCCGTGCCGCAGCGCGAAGATCAGTGAGGGGATCTCGCCGATATGGTCGGCATGGAAATGGCTGATGACGAGGTGGTTAAGCTGTCCCCAGGCGAGGCCCGCGCGCGCTAGAGCCTGAAGGGCGCCGGAGCCGCAATCGATGATAACGCGCGTATCACCATGCTCTAGCCAGAAGCACGACGACGCACGCTCCGGGTCGGGCACCACCGTGCCCGTACCCACGGTGACCAGGCGCATCGCCGCTCAGGCCACGGCCCCGCGGGCGTACTCGCTGAACTCGACGCCCACGATCTTGGAGACGCCCGGCTCCTCCATCGTGACGCCGTAGATCCAGTCGGCGGCCTCGATCGTCACCGGGTTGTGCGTGATCACGATGAACTGGACGCCCGACTTGAACCCCTCAAGCATCGTGACGAACCGCCGGATGTTGGTCTCGTCGAGCGGAGCGTCAACCTCATCGAGCACGCAGAAGGGGCTCGGCTTCACCAGGTAGATCGCGAAGAGCAGCGCGAGTGCTGTGAGCGCCCGCTCACCGCCGGACAGCATGTGAATGCGCTGCGTGCGCTTACCGCCTGGGCTCGCGGATATCTCGACCGGCGAGTCGAGTGGATCCTCAGGGTCGTCCAGCCACACGTCGCAGTTCCCGCCCTCGAACAGCGTCGCGAACGTGCGCCTGAAGTTGGCCCTGATCTGATCCAGCGTGTCGATGAACGCGGCGGACGCGGTCTCGTTGATCTGCCGGATCGTATCACGCAGATCGTCACGGGCCTTGGCAAGATCTGCCCGCTGCGCCTGGAGGAACTCGAGCCGCTCCTTCTCCTCCTGATACTCCTGCTCCGCGAGCATGTTGACCAACCCGATCCCACTTAGACGCTCGGCGATCTCCGTGAGCTCCTCGCGCAGCTCCGCATACCCAGCGGAGGCCGGTTCGACTTCCTGAGTCAGCTTCTCGTACGGCCGACCCCATTCGTCCTCCAAACGCTCACGCGTGCGCTTGAAGTCGGCATCGATCTGCGTCCGTTCCAGCTCCAGCTCGTGCCGCCGCTCCGCGTGGCCCCGCTCCTGCTGCTGCACCCGCCGCAGCAACGCCTCCAGATCCGCTACCTTCCGCCGCAGCTCCTCGGAATCCTCGTCCAGCTCCCGCGACCCACGCTCCAGTTGCGCCTGCTCTTCGAACAGGGCCTCCAGATCACCAGCCGCCGTCTCCGACTCGGCCTCCGCGCGCGCACGACCCGCCTCAAGCTCGTCCGTTTCGCGAGCCAGACGGTCGCACCGTTCCCGCGCACTGCTCTCCGCCTGCTCCTGCGACCTGAGCTCTCGTTCCGCACGATCGAGCGCCGCCGCCGCCCTGGCTTCGTCTAGCTGCAGCCCCGTCAGCCCCTCGCGCAGCTCCTCCCAGCTCGCCCGAACGACTGCCAGCTGCTCGGGGTCCGGGGCCGCGTCCGACCCGGCCGGTCGCAAGGTGCGCAGTGCTTCCGCGTCGGCGACTTCCCGCTGCTGCGCCGCTGCCCGCTCCTCTTCGAGCCTCGCCACGGTGTCGCGCGCGATCACCAGCTCCTCACGTG
>CANPVY010000299.1 GCA_947581845.1 uncultured bacterium
AGCTGCCGCAGCTCTGGAATGTACTGAAGGGCGAGATGAGCCTGGTTGGCCCGCGGCCGACGTTCGCCTACCAGGTCGAGTCGTACGACGACTTCCAGCGCCGCCGCCTCGAGGTCAAGCCGGGCATCACGGGCTGGGCTCAGGTCAACGGTCGCAACGTGCTCAGCTGGCCGGAGCGCATCAAGCTGGACGTCTGGTACGTGGACCATGGGAGTCTCTGGCTGGACCTCAGGATCCTGCTGAAGACGCTGTGGCTCGCCTTCGTGCTGCGTCGTGGGATCTACGGTCCTGATGGCGTCAACCCGGACTTTCATTAGGCGATGAGCGGAGCGGCGCGAGCGGTGCTCATCTACGGTGCGGGCGGTCACGGCAAGGTCGTGCTGGACGCGCTGGAGTGCAGTGGCCGGCGGGTCGTCGGCTTCGTGGATGACGACACGAGTCGCGCTGGCGGCGAGCACTGTGGCCATCGCATCCACGTGTGGCCGCCGGAGGAGGTGGGGGAGGATGCGGAGTACGTTGTCGCCATAGGCGACAACGAGCAGCGGCGGCAGGTGACCGAGCGGGTGCTGGGCCTGCGCCGTGAGCTGGCCACGGCGATACACCCCTGCGCGATCATCGCGCGGGATGTCGAGATCGCGGCGGGTGCGATGATCCTCGCGGGCGCGGTGATCAATCCCGGGGCGCGGGTGGGTCGCGGCTCGATCATCAACACGTGCGCCGTCGTGGATCACGATTGCAGGATCGGCGAGTTCGCGCATGTGGCACCGGGCGCGCGGGTGGCCGGTCACGTCCGCGTAGGCGAGGGCGCGCTCATTGGCATAGGCGCCACGGTGAACCCGCGCGTGGCGATCGGGTCGGGCGCCGTGGTGGGTGCCGGCGCCGTGGTGACCGCCGATGTCGCCGCCGGAGCTACGGTCGTGGGCGTTCCGGCGCGACCCGTGAGCTCGAGCGACAGCGTGACCGATGACTGAGCGCAGTCCGGCGGCGCATTTCCGGATCCCGCTCTCGCGGCCCGACATCGGAGCAGCCGAGCGGGGGGCCGTGCTCGAGGTGCTGGAGAGTGGGCGCCTCAGTCTCGGCCCTAAGGTGCCGGAGTTCGAGGCCGCGCTCGCCCGGCGCGCTGGCGTCGCGCACGCCGTGGCGACCTCGAGCGGGACAGCGGCGCTGCATCTCGCCGTGCGGGCGCTGGGACTCGGCCCGGGCGACGAAGTCATCACCACGCCGTTCAGCTTCGTGGCCTCCAGCAACTGCCTGCTGTTCGAGGGCGTGCGGCCGACGTTCGTCGACGTGGAGCCGGACACGCTCAATATTGATACGGCGCTGGTGCGGGACGCGGTGAGCGAGCGGACCCGGGCGATCCTGGCGGTCGATGTCTTCGGTCATCCGGCGGACTGGCCGGCGCTGCGCGGGCTGGCGGACGAGCGCGGCGTGCGGCTGATCGAGGATGCGGCGGAGGCGCTGGGCAGCAGGCTGGATGGCCGGCCCGCGGGTGGCCTTGGGGATATGGGCATCTTCGGGTTCTACCCCAACAAGCAGATCACCACCGGTGAAGGCGGTGCTGTGGTCACCAACGACGCGGGCATCGCGGAGCTGTGCGCGAGCCTGCGTAATCACGGACGCGCTGCGGACGGCGACCTCTGGATCGAGCACAAGCAGCTCGGCTACAACTACCGCCTCTCCGACATCGCTTGCGCATTGGGAGTGGCGCAGTTGGAGCGGCTCGACGAGATGATGGAGCGCCGCGCGCGTGTGGCCGCGTGGTACGATGAGCGGCTGGCCAACGTGGATGTGCTGCGCCGGCCGAGTGTGCGGGACGGGGTACAGCTCAGCTGGTTCGTCTATGTCGTGCGGCTGGCCGACGAGTATACGCGGGCCGATCGCGATCGGATCATCGATGGGCTGCACGCTCGGGGGATCGGCTGCCGCAACTACTTTCCGCCCATCCACCTGCAGCCGTTCTATCGAGAGAATTTCGGCTGTGCCCCGGGCGACTTCCCGGTGACGGAAGCCGCGGCCGAGCGTACGATCGCGCTGCCCTTCTTCGGCGGCCTGAGCGAGGCCGAGGTCGATGAGGTGGTCGCGAGCGTTCGCGAGCTACTGTAGGGTGGGGCTGAGGATGAGACGACCGTCATTCCTGGGACTGCTGGTTCTCGACATCGTGCTGGCGGGAGTAGCTTACGCAGCGGCCTACCTGATTCGGCTGGAGCCGCCGTTGTACGGTATCTACCTGCCGACGATCCTGCGGACCACCCCAGTAGTGATGGCGCTCGCGGCTGCAAGTTTCCTCGCCACGGGCCTGTACAGGTCACTACCCAGGTACGCCAGCCTGGACACCCTGATCGCGGTGGTCCGCTCCTCGACCGCGGCCGTCGCCCTCGCGGGGCTGGCGATCTTTCTCGTCTGGCGCGGCGGCAACGTGCCGCGCAGCGTTCTGCTCATCCAGTGGATGGTGATGATCCTGCTGCTGGGTGGCGTGCGGCTGTGGCCACGGCTGCGGCGGTACGCGGCGGTGATCCCGCTGCGTGCGGCGCGCGCCGACCGCATCCCGGTCATCGTCTACGGTGCAGGCGACGCGGGCGCGGCCATCGTGCGCGAGATGCGGAGCCGCCGGGAGATGGCGTACTGGCCGGTGGGTTTCATCGATGACGATCCGGCGAAGCAGGGGCGGACGGTGCACGGGCGGCGCGTGCTGGGCACGGGTGCGGATCTGGGTCGGGTGGCGAAGGAGACCGAGGTGCGGGAGATCTTCGTCGCGATACCCTCGGCCAGCGGCGTGGAGCTGCGCCGCATCGTGGAGCGCTGCGGCCGGCAGGTACCCGGCGTGAGCATCAAGACGCTACCCGGCCTGGCCGACCTGATCACGGGCCGCGTCAGCGTCACCGCGTTTCACGAGGTCAGGATCGAGGACCTACTGAAGCGCTCGCCGCGCGATCTCGACCCCCAGCGCATCCGCGACTTCATCCGGGGTAAGGTCGTATTCGTGACGGGCGCCGGCGGCTCCATCGGCTCGGAGCTCTGCCGGCAGGTCGCCGCCTGCGCTCCCGCCGAGCTCATCATGTTCGAGCAGACGGAGTACAACCTCTACACGATCGATCGTGAGATCGAGGAGCGCTTCCCGGAGCTGCCTCGGCAGGCGGCCCTGGGCGACGCCAGCCACCGGACCTCGGTGGAGCCGGTGATCCTTAGGACGCGACCACAGATCCTCTTCCACGCGGCCGCCTACAAGCACGTGCACCTGCTGGAACAGAACCCCTGCGAGGGTGTGGCCAACAACGTGCTCGGCGTGCTGAACACCGCACAGGCCGCGGACGCCGCCGGTGTCGGGCACTTCGTGTTCATCTCGACCGACAAGGCGGTGCGCCCGGTGAGCGTGATGGGTGCGGCCAAGCGGCTGGGCGAGATGATCATCCAGCTCATGGCGGAGCGCAGCCGCACTCACTTCAACGTCGTGCGCTTCGGCAACGTGCTGGGCAGCAGCGGCAGCGTGATACCGCGGTTCGCCGACCAGATCCGACGTGGCCTGCCGATCACGATCACCGATCCGCAGGTGACCCGCTACTTCATGCTCACCAGCGAGGCGGTCCAGCTGGTGATGCAGGCCGCCAGCCTGGGCCGCAGCGGCGACATCTTCGTGCTCGACATGGGCGAGCCGGTCTCGATCCTGGAGCTGGCGCGCGACGTGGCGCAGCTGAT
>CANPVY010000300.1 GCA_947581845.1 uncultured bacterium
CGATCCGGGCCAGTTCGTCCGCTGTGAACGCGACATCCGCCGCGGCGACGTTCTGCTCCAGGTTCGCCCGCTTCGTGGTGCCGGGGATGGGCACGATGTCATCGCCCTGAACAAGCACCCAGGCGAGCGCGAGCTGAGCGGGTGTCACACGCTTGGCCGCGGCGATCTCCTTGATCCGTTCGACCAGCTCCAGGTTCTTCTGGAAGTTCTCCCCCTGGAAGCGCGGGTTCTGGCGCCGCCAGTCGTCCTCGGGCAGGTCCCCGATCTTCTGGAAGCGGCCGGTGAGGAATCCGCGGCCGAGCGGGCTATAGGCCACGAAGCCGATACCGAGTTCCCGCACCGTCGCGAGGATCTCGTCTTCCGGATCGCGGCTCCACAGCGAGTACTCGGTCTGCAGTGCGCTGATCGGATTCACGGCGTGTGCACGGCGGATGCTTGTCGGGCCTGCCTCGGATAGCCCGATGTGCCTGACCTTCCCCGCCTCGATCAGCCGCGACATGGCGCCCACGGTGTCCTCGATCGGCACCTCGGCGTCGACGCGATGCTGGTAGTAGAGGTCGATGTGATCCACACCCAGCCGACCCAGCGAGTCATCGCAAGCCTGGCGCACGTACTCGGGCTTGCCGCTGATCCCCAGAAAGCTGCCGTCCCGGCTGCGGAGATTGCCGAACTTGGTGGCGATGATGAACTCGTCGCGCTGCCCCTTGACCGCGCGGCCCACGAGCCGCTCGTTGGTGAAGGGGCCGTACATGTCCGCGCTATCCAGGAAATTCACCCCGAGTTCCAGGGCCCGCTGGATGGTCGCGATGGACTCCCGCTCATCGGCAGGGCCGTAGAACTCGCTCATACCCATACAGCCGAGGCCGAGCTGTGAAACCTCCAGTCCCTGACTTCCAAGCCTTCGTGTCTTCACAGGTATGCTCCCTCCGTCCTCGAGCATATAGGCAACGGCGGCACCTCCCGGTGCCGCCGCACCCCTAACTCGGCTGAACTCCGCGCTCCACGCTACGGCGTGCCCGCCATCATCGCATCACGCCTGGCCTTGAACTCCGTGCCCTCAAGCCACTGCGGGAAGGTCGACTCGTTGGCCAATCGGTGGCCGACAATGAAGAGAAGCTGCAGATCGTCGATCGCGCCAACCAGGTCCCACTCCTCGCTGTACTCATCGGAGGGCTGGTGGTAGTGCGTGGCCGTCCACGCGTCCTTTCGGTCACGCATCCACTCGACGCCGCGCTCCACGTGATCGTCGCCGGTGTCCGTGTAGAGCACCGGGATGCCCTGCTTGGCGAAGGAGAAGTGGTCAGCGCGATAGAAGTAACCCTTCTCCGGCTGGGGATCGGGCTTCACCACGCGCTCCTGGGTCCGCGCCGCATCGATCAGGTAATCGTCAAGCTCCGAGTTGCCGTAGCCGACGATGAAGATGTCACGCACGCGGCCGTAGATGTTGACCCCGTCGATGTTGATACCGGCCACCGTCTTCTCCAACGGATAGACCGGGTTCTCGCCGTAGTAAGCAGAGCCCAACAGCCCCTGCTCCTCGGCGGTGACCGGCATGAAGAGGATCGACCGCTCGGGCGGTGTCTGCAGCGACTGGAACGCCTCGGCCAGCTCGATGAGCGCCCCCGCCCCGGTGGCGTTGTCCAGCGCGCCGTTGAAGATCTGGTCACCCTCGAGGTCCGGGTTCCTACCCAGGTGGTCCCAGTGGGCCATGTAGACCACGACCTCGTCGGGACGCGCGCTGCCACGCAACATGCCGAGGACGTTGTGGGAGGTCGAGTGCTCGATGGTGTTGCGGATCGTGGTCGAGGCGCTCACGCCCATGGGGACCGCCTCGAAACCGCGCTGCTTCGCTTGCTCTTTCAGCACTTCGTAGTCCTGCCCCGCCATCGCGAAGATCTCGCGGGCGACCTCGAGCTGCAACCAGCCCTCCACCTTGACCCGCGACATGTTGTCGTCGGCGGAGACCATGTTGAATTGCGGGCCCGTCCAGCTGCCCTGGACCACATTCCAGCCGTAGGCGGCGGGCTCGGTCTCATGGACGATGAACGCCGCGGCGGCCCCCTGACGTGCGGCCTCCTCGTACTTGTAGGTCCAGCGCCCGTAGTACGTCATGGTGCGGCCATTGAACAGCTCGGGATCCTCGGTGGCGAAGCCGGGGTCATTGACCAGCATGACCACGGTCTTGCCCTCGACGTCGAGTCCCTCGTAGTCGCTCCACTCGTACTCCGGCGCGACGACACCGTAGCCGACGAAGACGAGCTCCGAATCCTCGAGATCGACCCGCTCGACAACGCGCGTGGTCCACGCCATGAACTCGTCGCCGTAAGCGTAACTCTTCACGGTACCGCCCGCTCGGATGCTCAGCCTCATGTCCGGGTCGGCGGTAATCGAGACCAGCGGCACCTCCTGGAACCAGCTGCCGTTGTTGCCCGGCTCCAGCCCGACGCGCTCGAACTCGCTCACCAGGTACTCGAGCGTCTTTTGCTCGCCCGGCGTACCGGGCAGCCGGCCCGCGAACTCGTCGGAGGCCAGGACCTGCACGTGCTCGACCAGCTCGTCAGCGGTGATCGTGGCCAGTGCGGCCTCCAGCTCCTCGTCCACCCGCTCGCCCGGCGCGCAGGCGCCCGCGACGAGCATGGCAACGACCGGCAAGGTCAGCGCCTTCAGTAGACTGTTCCTCATGATGACCTCACTGCAGGTTGAAGATTCCGCAGCGTTGCTCTCGGGCCCACACCGCCCGCACTCTCAGCGCTGCGGGCGGCACGCGCCAACTCGGCAAGATATCCCAGGAAACAGATCGCAACGTAGCCGACGTGCTGCGATCCGCAAGTAGGACAGCAGCCGAGACCGCCGGCTCAGACCGCCAGAGCCCCAGCCAACACGACGTTGGTCAGCAGATTCCAGCCTACGTTGGCGCCCAGTGCCGGATGCGGCACCGGCTCCTGCGACCGCCTGAACGCCCATTTCAGCGGCGCGACCAGCAGCAGGCTCGGGAGCATCGCCAGCAGGGCGAGCGTCGGCAGGTAACGAAGCAGGACGGCGACGATCAGCCAGCCGGGCACCGCCAGGCCGCAGAGCGCATACAGGAGGGCCGCTTTCCGCCTGCCCAGCAGCAACACCAGGTTGCGGCGTCCCCCCTCCCTGTCCGCCGCCTCGTCCGGGAACTCGTTGAGGAGTAGTAGATTGAATGTCATGAAGAAGGCCGGGAGCGAAGCGGCGAGCGCGACCTGCTCGTAGCTGCCGGTCTGCACCAGCGTCGTGCCGATGATCGGCAGCGCACCCAGGCCCAGGCCCGCGAACAGTTCGCCCACGTACAGCCGTGCCAGGACCTGCGTATAGGCGAACACCGCCAGCGCGCCGACCGCAAGGATCGGCACCAGCTTCCAGCCCACCGTCACCAGGAAGTACAGGCCCACAGCGACCGCGATGCCGCCCCCGGTCAGTCCGCTGGCCAGCGCGGCTCGATAGCTGAGCCGGCCCGCCGGCAAGGTGCCGCTCCCACCGCTGAACGGTGTGCGCACCGTCTTCAGATCGATGCCGCTACGATAGTCGCCCGCCTCGTTGAGGGCGTTCACGCCCGTGTGGGCGCCCAGCATCCCCAGCAAGGCCAAGCCGGCTGCCGCCCAGTCGTGCATCCCCAGATAGGCCGCCGCACCGGTGCCGGCGGCGACCAGGGTGATCGGGAGCAAGAGAAAGGGTGCCCGCGCTACGCCTGCGTAGGCGGCAAAGCTCATCGTCGCTGTCGGGCTCTGGTTCATCGTTTAGCCCACCCTGATGCCAGCGGCCTGGGTCTCTCGGGGTCTTCCGTCAGGAACCACGCAAGGTCAGCCAAGCCGCTTCTGCTCGCGGATCCACTCCTCGATCTCCTCCGGGATCAGCAGCCGGTCGGCGATCGCGGCGATCAACTCCGCCTGGCGCCACTCCTCCTCCAGCGCTCTCAGCTCCCCCTCCAGGGCGCGCCGCTCCGACTCCTCGTGCGCTGCCATCTCCAGGGCGAGGCGGACATCCGAGCGCATGTTCTGTATGACGCTGATGTCCTTGTCGAAGATCGGGGACGGCACACACTCCACCTTCCGGGCCGCCACCCTGAAGAAGCGTTCGGGATGTCCCGCCTCCTCGATCAACCCCACGGCGTCGCGAACCCGCGAGCCGGTGCCGCCGTAGACGTTGACCTTCGGCAGGATCTTCCCGGCGGCGCGGATGGCCTCGGGACCCCTGAGCTCCGTGGTCTCACCCTCGTGGCTCGCGATGGTGCGCCACGGCTCGTATTCCATGATCCCAGTTCGGTAGGGCACGCTGAGTATCCACCCCTCCGGCGTGTCCCTCGTAATCAGCCGCACTTCCTTGATGTCCTCCCGCGCGACCGGCAGGATCTTACCGTCCGCCGTCGCTACGCGGGCAACGATCCGCCGCCTGTACCCGATCCACAGGAACCAGAGGAGCCAGCTGATACCCAAAAGATGGATGCCCACCGCCGCACCCGTCGTCGCCGCCGTGCGCAACAGGCCCTCGACCCGCCGCGATAGAAACTGCGGGCCGTAGCGCCAGGCGGCGAACTCGGGCCGTAGGGGCCTCCCGATGCGCACCAGGTCCAGCCCCTCCCGCAAACGTGCCAGCCCGATGTTCTCGGTCGAGAGACGGAGGTTCGTGTCACGGAACTGACGCTCGCACTCCTCGATCGCCTCCCAGCGCTCCTCCAACGGTGTGAGGTTCCAGCGCCGACAGCTGTCGCAGATCACCCAGAGGCGGCCCTTCTCCGAATCGAATGCGAGGCGGCGCCCGACGGGGAAATGCTCTAGCGTCTCGTTAACGCCCAGGTGGCGGTTACAGTAGATACACGTCTTATACACGATGCGCTATATCAGCTGTCGGCAGCGATCTGGCCGCACGCGGCGCACGCGGCAGGTGGTTGGCCACTCTGGCGCCTTCCACTGTTCATAATCCTACGTCTGCAGCCGGCACCGGGAAACGGCCGGCCCGCTGCGCCTCGTCTCGCCCCCAAGCCAATCGATGGCACAGGCCGCGCAACTGGCCGCAAACTTCTGGAGGTCAGACAGCACACCGTCCTAACTTCGTGTCGCGATTGCCCCCGTGTCGTCAAACTGCTCCGACAGCGGCCCTGTGCGCGTGTGATGGAGGGCAACGATGTTCGAACGCGTTACCGCACTTGCATTGCCGGTTCTCGCAACGCTCCTGACCCTCAGCTGCGCCGAACCGGTGCAGCAGTTCGAGTGGGGGGCTCCCCGCAACCTGGGCCCAAACATCAATTCGCCCGGCAAGGATGAGCACCCGACCTTCCCCCGCTCGGGCACAACCATGGTCTTCGCCTCCATCCGCGAGGCCGGGCAAGGAGGATACGACCTCTTCATGTCTCACCTCGAACACGGGGAATGGTCGCCTGCGCAAGCCCTGCCTCCACCCATCAATACCGAAAGGGATGAGTTCGACCCCTTCATCACCCTCGACGGCTCCAGATTGTTCTTCGCCTCCAACCGAGATAACCCCGGCGCCTACTGGGATTGCGACATCTATGTCGCAGAGTGGAACGGTGAGACCTGGGGCCAGCCGCTGCTGTACGACTCCCTCTTCGTCACCCCCGACCTGCCCGACTGGGGGCCCACGCTGACGGAGGACCTCCAGACCTTCGTCTTCTCCAGCGGCCGCACGCCAGCCAAACCTCGCTCCGTTCAGATATTCCAATCGGAATGGCTGGGCGACCACTGGTCCGATCCGGTCCCGCTTCCGCAACCGGTCAACTCCGGAGGGTGGGAAGCCACACCCTACGTCTCCCCCGATGGCAAGACCCTCTACCTCAACTCGGACCGCGGAGACCCCGGTAAGCGCGACGTCGACATCTGGAGATTCCAGCGCGTCGACGGCCGCTGGACGCATCCCCGCCTGATGACAGGCCCCTTCCTGTCCGCGCAGCACGACTACGACCCCTGCCTCACGCCCGACCGCGAGCACTTCTACTTCACCTCCAACCGCGCAGGCGGCCTGGGAGACTCCGACATCTACGTCGCCGAACGGGTCCGGCGAGGCGAGTGAGCCTGGCGTCAGGCGCCAACCGGCCGCTTGACAGCCTACCTACTGGTAGGTAGATTGGGCTCGCACTTTACAAAGGTGGACCCTGATGGATCGCAAAGCCCAGATCCTGCAGACGGCCGCGGACCTGCTGCAGACCCGCAGCTTCTCCGCCTTCAGCTATCAGCATCTGGCGGAGCGGCTCGGGATCCGTAAGGCCAGCATCCACTACCACTTTCCGACCAAGGAGCACCTGGGAGAGGCGCTGACGCAGCACTATCTCGACGCCTATCGGGCACATCTGGCCGCTATCGACCGCCAGCACCGTGATCCCTGGGAGCGGCTCGAGGCGTTCCTCGACGCGGCGGCGGAGATCCGGCGCTCCGGGGACAAGATCTGTGCGGGTGGCGCATTCCAGGCCGAGCATAACCTCCTCCCGCAGCGGATATGTGAGGGCGTGGCCGCGCTACTGGCGCACGTCCGCTCCTGGCTGGCCGGGGTGCTTGCCGAGGGGCGCGGACAGGGCGTCATGCATTTCCCGGGTCAGGCGGCGCACCAGGCGGCCCTCACGGTCGCCGCCCTTCAGGGGGCACTGCAGAACGGGCGTTGCGAGGGGGATGAGCTGTACGAGGCGGTGGTTGGCCAGTTGCGAGCGGGACTGCGGGGCGAGGGGTGAGGCAACCTTTTGCGCGTTTCAATCTACCAACTAGTAGGTAGAAACGACCCAAGGAGGTCAACCGTGACCCGGCTCAAAGATAAATACGGTCCCTGGGCCCTGGTGACCGGCGCGACTGCCGGCCTCGGGGCCGAATTCACACGTCAACTGGCTGCCGACGGGCTGAACCTGGTCATCACCGCCCCGCCGGAGGAGCGGCCCGAGGACTTCGCGATGGAACTGCGCCGTACGTACGGCGTGGAGGTGAGGCCCGTGCCGGTGGACCTGAGCCAGCTGGACTTCATCGTTCACCTGCAGGAGGCGACGCAGGATCTGGAGATCGGACTGCTGGTCAGCAACAGCGGCGCCTGGCTGCAGGGTCCCTTTCCGGAGAACGACCTCAGGAGCGAGCTGTCGATCGTTCAGCTCAACATGCAGGCGCCGGCGATCCTCGCCCGCGAGTACGGCAGGCCGATGGCCGAGCGCGGGCGTGGTGGCATCGTGTTTGTGGGGTCGACCCTGCCCAACGAAGGCCTGCCGGTCGGCGCCGGGCCTTCGACGCGGTCGTACAACCTGGCGCTGGCCGAGGCGCTCTGGTACGAGTTGGCTCCGCGCGGGGTGGACGTGATGG
>CANPVY010000301.1 GCA_947581845.1 uncultured bacterium
GCTTGAAGTGGTTGAATTCTCAGATGGCGGTGAGGTTGTCGAGCCCGTACTTGGCGGCGGTCATCGCCGCCTCCCAGACCTGGCCCTGCTGCGACTCGCCGTCGCCGATCATCACGTAGGTGTGATAGTCGCGGCCTTCCAGACGTGCGGCGAGGGCGTGGCCGATCCCGATCGAGAGGCCCTGGCCCAGCGAGCCGGTGGATGCCTCGACCCCGGGCACCCGCAGCATGTTAGGGTGGCCCTCCAGCGGGCTCCCCAGCTGGCGGAGGTCCTCCAGCCAGCTGAGCGGGAAGTAGCCGCGCTCGGCCAGCACGGCGTAAAGGCCCGGGCAGCCGTGGCCCTTGCTGAGGATGAAGCGATCACGCTCGGGCCAGTCGGGCTCGCTTGGATTGTGACGGAGGATACCGCCGAAGTAGAGGGCGATGAGGATCTCGACCATGGAGACGGAACTGGAGGGGTGGCCGGAACCAGCCCGGGTGGTCATCTCGATGATGTGTCGGCGCAGAGACTGCGCGATCCGCTCCAGCTCCGCGGACGGTGGACGTTTGTTTGTCGCCAACTTGCCCCTCGGGGGTTCGGGGTGAGGGCTGAGTGATTTCCGCGCGCATTATATAGCCGTGACCGTCGCCCGTACAGGCCAGGGAAGGACCTGTCGGACGCAGCCGAATGACGTAAGTTGAGGCGGTCATCGCTGGATCGCCGTTCAGCTCGGCCTGACAGATAAAGTTTCTACGCGCAACGGGACGCGATCGAACAGATGAAGTTCCTATGAGCAAAGGGACGCGATCGGGAGGGGTGGTGGTCACTGGCGCCGCCGGCTTCGTCGGTTCGCACGTGGTGGACCGGCTGCTGGTGGACGGCTACGCCGTATTGGGGGTCGATAATTTCGATCCTTTCTACGCGCGCGCTATCAAGGAGCGTAATCTCGAGGGTGCGCACGGTCACCCGAGATTCCGGTTCTGTGAGGGCGATCTACGGGACGGGGTATTTCTGAGACAGCTGTTCGCGGAGGCACGTCCAGAGGCGGTGGTCCATATGGCGGCGCGTGCCGGGGTGCGCCCATCGATTCAGCAGCCGGAGGCGTACTACGATCTGAACGTGATCGGTACGCTACGGTTGCTGGAGGCGATGCGCGAGGCTGGCGTGCAGGCCCTCGTCTTCGGGTCGTCGTCCTCGGTATACGGTGTGAGGACGGACGATCGTCCTTTCGTCGAAGAGGACACGGCGGACCTTCCTGTGTCGCCCTATGCGGCGACGAAGCGCGCCGGCGAGCTACTCTGTCACACGTACCATCACCTACACGGGCTGTCGTGCTTCTGCCTGCGGCTGTTCACCGTTTACGGGCCACGTCAGCGTCCGGACCTTGCCATCCACAAGTTCACGCGGGCACTGGCCCGAGGCGAACCGGTGAGCGTTTACGGGGATGGCGGCGCGCTGCGTGACTACACGTACGTGGACGATACAGTGGACGGCGTCATTCGGGCTCTTCACAAGATCAGCGAGCGTTCCGGCGGTCCCGTGTTCGATATCGTGAACCTGGGGGCTGGTCGGACGACATCGGTCAACGAGCTCGTACGTTTGCTGGTCGAGACAATGGGCGTCGAGCCGAAGATCGAGCACCTGCCAGCGCAGCCAGGTGATGTACCGCGGACTTGGGCGGACATCACTCGGGCCCGCACCCTTCTCGGCTACGAGCCGCAGGTAACGTTGGATGAGGGACTGAGGCGTTTTGTCGTATGGTTCGAGGAACGGCATGGGTGAGCTGCCATTCCCAAGCCGCCGCGTCTGTATCGTGCTGCAGAGCGGTATCGGCGATATCGTGCACGGCTTGCCTGTCGTCAACGCGCTCAAGCGGGATGACCCGGAACGCGAGATAACCTGGATCGTTGAGCGGTCGCCGGCGCCGCTGCTGCAACCCCATCCCGCGGTCGATCATGTGATCCACTTCGACCGCAGGCGCGGTCTGAGTGAGGTGCGGGCTCTCCGGCGGCATCTGGGTCAGAGAGCGTTCGACGTGGTTCTCAACTGCGGCATCTACTTCAAGTCGGCTATACCGACCTTGCAGGCGCGTGCGCCGCACAAAGTGGGCTTCGGACGCGATCGGGCGAACGATCTGGTCTGGCTGACGGCGAACCACAGATTGCCTGCGCGGGATCCGCGGCACAGACAGGACATGTATCTGGAGTTTCTCGAGTTCCTGGGCGTGGATGCCGGGCAGCTGGAATGGCGTATACAGATCACCGAAGAGGAGCGTGCGGCGCAGTCGGAGTTCTTCCGCGAACTGGACGGGGACCGTGTGGCAGGAATCATCACGACGTCGGCAATGGGTTCTAAGAATTGGCTCACGGAGCGCTTCGCAGAGCTGGCCACCGCGCTGGCGAGTGATTTCGGATTCCGTGTAATCCTTCTGGGTGGCCCCGGTGCCCGCGAGCGGCAGCGGGCGCGGGAGGTGGTGGAGCGCACAGAAGCGCGGGCCGTGTGGGCGCTGGGGCCGGAACTGCGCCGGCTGGTCTTCTTGGTCGACGGCTGCGACTTGCTGATCGCGCCGGACACCGGGCCGCTGCACATCGCGCGAGCGCTGGAAACACCGGTGATCGGGCTCTATGGTCATACGGATCCGGGGCGAGCAGGCCCGTACCGGCTGTACGAGGAGCTGACGGTCGATCGCTACAACTACGACGCACCAGGCGTACCGTACCGGGGGCCTGTGGAGCGGCAGCACCCAGCGCGGGCGGGCAACCGCAAGGGCCGAATGGAGCTCATCAGCGTGGCCGACGTGCTCGAGAAGGTGGGGCTGGCCGTAGAGCGATATCTGGCGCCGGAACGTTCAGCGCCGTGAGGCCGGAGCTGAAGGTCGCGAACCCGCGAGTGGCCATCGTCATGCTGAGCGCCATCGGTGATGCGGTGCACGTGTTGCCGGTGGCGAACGCGCTGAAACGTGCGGTGCCCGGCATGAAGCTCACCTGGGTGATCCAGCCGGTACCCCACAAACTCGTGCACAACCATCCGGCGATTGATGAGTTCATCATCTTTCGGCGCCGTCGCGGATTGACGGCGCTGGGCCAGTTCCTGAGCGTGCGGCGCGAGCTACGACGTCATCAGTTCGACCTGGTCATCGACCTGCAGGTGTATCTCAAGGCGGGGATCCTCACCTGGTTCACGCCTGCGCCGACGAAGCTCGGCTTTGACCGGGCCCGGGCCCGTGACTTGAACTGGCTGTTGACCACGCAGCGTATCCCGCCTCACCCGGTACAGCACGTGCAGGACCAGTACTTCGAGTTCTTGCACTTCCTGGGTGTGAGCCCCGAGCCCGTCATCTGGGGGCTCAGGTTCACGGACGAGGAGCGGCAGGTGCAGCGCGAGTTCTTCGCGGAGGTCGAGAAGCCGGTATGCTCGGTGGTGGTGGGGAGCAGCAAACCGAAGAAGGACTGGCCACCGGAGCGTTACGCGGAACTGCTGGAGATCATCGAGGGTGAGTTCGGCTTCCAGACCGTCCTCATCGGCGGCCCGGCCCCGCGGGAGCGCGCAACCGCGGCGGAGGTCGCTCGGTTGACGCGCGCGCAGCCACTCAATGAACTGGGCGACAACCTCCGCAGACTGATGTACCTGCTGGACGGCAGCGATGTGCTGGTAAGCCCGGACACCGGGCCGCTGCATATCGCCCGGGCGCTGGAGACGCCGGTGGTCGGCCTCTACGGCTACACGAACCCGAAGCGGACCGGCCCCTACCGCAAGTACACGGACCTGGTGGTGGACGGCTACGCCCGTTATCCCGGCGAGGAGTATCCGGCGAGCATGGAGTACCGGCCGGATGGCATGAGTCGGATCAGGTTGGGGATGGTTCGCGAGAAGTTCGAGCTGGCGGTAAGCAAGTACACGAAGGCGAGACCCTAGGCGCGCCTGGCAGAGCGGTAGAGTTCTACCGTCTCCTGCAACGCGTGTTCGTAGCCTTCCAGCATCCCCTGGCGGCTGAACTCGTTAGTTACCCGTTGGCGCGCTGCCTTGCCCAGTTGTGCCCGCGCCTCGGGATCACTAGCCAGCCAGCGAATAGCGTCGGCGACGCCCTCCCACTGGCCGGGCGGTACCAACACGCCCTGTTCGCCGTCCTCGACCTGCTCGGGATGGCTCGTCGCGTCGCTGACGATCATCGGCAGACCGCAGGCCATCGATTCCAGCACCGAGTTGGAAAAGCCCTCGGCGGTGGACAGGTGGGCGGCTGCGTCGGCGGCGCTCAGCACCTCTGGAATATCGGTGCGCAGCCCGGCGAAGATGACAGGCGCGCGCAGTTCCGTGGCCAAGCGGCGGACTTTGGGCAGGGTGGGGCCGTAGCCTACGATCAAAGCATACACCTTGAGCTCGCGAGACAGTTCCGCAACGGCCCTGACCAGCAGTTCGACGTTCTTGCGTGGTCCCAATACACCGTGGAAGCTGACGATAAACGCGTCTGAGGGGATACCCAGCTCGTTCCGCGTGCGCTCTCTCAGTTTGGGCAAGGGCTGGTAGTAGGAAGTGTCTTTGCCGTTGTGGATCACGAAGATCTTCGTCTGCTTCAGCCAGGGCGTGGATTCCAGCATTCGGTCGCGCATGGAGTACGAGTTCAGTACCAGCGCCTGCACCTCGCGGCCCCAGAAGTATCGGTAGATTGCGCTGTCCTTGAGGGGGCTGGGTGCCCCATGCCGGTGGACGATCGGGAATTCAGCGCTCAGCCGGCGAGCTGCGACGCTGAGCTTCACATCCTTTCGCTTGTCGGCGATGACGAGGTCAGGTCGCTGTCGCCGGTTGACGCGGGCGAGCTGCCAAACGCGGTAGGGATTCAGTTCCGCTCGGATTGCGACCTGGGCCAGCTGAAGGTTCGGGTCTCGCTCCAATTGCGTACGGAGAGCGCTTTGAGGATGGCAGACTAGCGTGACCCCATGCCCTCTTTCCGCCAGACCGAGGCTTAGTTCCGCTGCTGAGCTCCAGCCGCCGCCCCAGCTGCGGGCGGAGTTCACGAAGACGATACGCATCAGACCGACGTCCGGCTTGGGAATGCGCGTCGCTGTATCTCAGATTCGTGGTTGCTCACAGACTGCGAGGATATGGTTGAACTTGTCAGGCTCGCTGCCTTCGCGCATGAACGGGTTATAGATGTGGCGGGCAAAAGCGCGCAAGGATGCTTTGCCCAGCCTTCGACGCACCTGCCACCATGCTGCTGACAGAAAGAACGACAGCGTCACCTGCGCGTAGTGTTGTTCCAGCAGCTCCACGAGCTCTCCCGGCTTGTACTCCTTCCAGTGATGCTCGGAGTCCCACATCTTGCCGGGCCGCCATTTGGGCGTGGTCACCAGAGAACGGCCGTCCCCAGTCAGCACGCGTCGCGTCTCGGCGAGGCATCGCGCCGGGCTCTCGAGGTGCTCGATAACGTCCGCCAGAACGATGGTGTCGAAGGAGCCGTCCGCGAACGGCAGATCATAGCAGCTCGCGAGGGCAAGACTGCAATTAGCGTGATCGTTCAACAAGGCGGCGCCGATTCGGACGCCGCTTCGCTCGCTCTCGACGCCGATGACCGTCTTGCAGCATTGGCCCGCCAGGTTCATCAGATAGCCGTCCCCACAGCCGATATCCAGGATCCGCCTGGCGCCGACTATGCGCCTCGCGAGCACAGCGTATCGTGCTTCCGCTGCGGGTTCGTAGCTGCCGGAGCGCCGCTCGCACCAGGCCCAGTGGTAGGCTCCCCGATCGTCATACTTGCTGAAACGCTTGGGCTGTCTCTCCATTTGCGTCCTGGTACTGAGTCGTCAGGCCGGTGCTCTCACAATCAGACAGGCGCCGCTCACGAGGCACAAAGCTAAGACGTTCGATCGGGTCGTGGTAGCTGGCCCGTCACGTCTCGGGCTAGTACTTGAGTCCTGCGAGCTGGATGCCCTGCACGAAGTAGCGCTGGGTGAACAGGAAGAGGATGAGGATCGGGATCACGGCCGTGACCGCCGCTGCCATCTGGTAGGGCCAGTTGCTGAAGTAGAGGCTGTGGAAGGCGGCGATGCCGACCTCGACCGGCCGCATCGCCATCGAGCGAGTGACGATCAGCGGCCAGAGGAAGCTCTTCCAGGTCTCGACGAACGAGAAGAGGGCGACGGTGGCGATAGCTGGCTTCGCCAAGGGCAGGGCCACCCTCCAGAAGACATGCCATTCGTTCGCGCCGTCGATGCGGGCGGCATCCTCCAGCTCGCGTGGGATCGAGAGGAAATACTGGCGCATGAGGAAGATCCCCCAGACGCCGACCAGCTCGGTGACGATGAGTCCGGCGTAGGTGTCCACCCAACCCAGCGCGTTCACCAGCAGGAAGCGCGGGATGAGCAACACGATGATCGGGACCATCAGGTTAGCGAGGAAGAGGATGAACACCTTGTCACGGCCGGGGAAGCGCAAGCGCGCGAAGGCGTAGCCGGCGGTGGAAGCGCTGACCAGGTGCCCGCTGACGATGAACAGCGACATGATCGCCGAGTTGAGGAAGAAGCGGCCGAACGGTACGGCAGTGAGCGCGTTCGGGTAGTTGCTCCAGACCGGGTCACTAGGCACGAGGCGCGGCGGGAACTGAAAGACCTCGAACTCGTCCATCAGCGAGGTCGAAATCATCCAGAGGAAGGGTACGAGCATCGAAACGCCGAGCGTGACAGCGAGAGCGTAGGTGAACGTGTTCCCTAGGCGCCGCCGCCCGCTGGTCGTGGCGAGGCTCCGGCGCCCGAGTGCTCGGTACGCTTCGGCCAGTCTGGGGCCCCAGCGGTTCGTCTCTCGCGAGTTCATCAGCTCGGCGTCATCCTGCGGCCCAGCAGTCGGAACTGCAGCAAGGTGATGGCGAAGATCACGGCGAAGAGGATCCAGCTCATCGCCGAC
>CANPVY010000302.1 GCA_947581845.1 uncultured bacterium
GCCGCGGCGCTGGGAGCGGGGGTCCGGTTGCTCGAGGATCAGGTGCTGCCGGGCCGCTTCCTCGAGCTTACGGAGCATCCGGCCGGGGAGGGGGTGGAGCCGGCGTTGGAGCAGGCGGTCTAGGTGGCGGAGCTCCGGCGATCCTGCGTTCGGCGGGAGGGCGATGAAGTGCGCTACCGCGAGGTGAGGCTGGAAGCGTAATCTTTGGGCCGTGGGCCATCGTCACCAGCTGTACACGGTCCAGCGTCGGCATTCCTCGTTGGTGCAGACGAGGCGGACGCGGAATGGCGAGCTGGCGGTCGCCGGTGACTGATGGGCCTCGACCAGGCGGGCGATCTTGGAGCCGCAGACCGGGCAGAGCGGCTCGCCGCTGGGGATCGGGTTATCGCGGTCGGCACGCTCGAGCTCGGCGGCCTGCTCAGCCTCGTAGAGGGGTCCAAGGTCTTGAGTATCGGTCATGAGCCTATTCTGATGTCCAATGCCAGACGCCGATCTTTACGAACTTACTGAGCAGTATCGCGCCGAGTTCCCGATCTTTCGGTCGGCGACTTATTTGAACACCTGCTCGCTGGGCGCGCTTGCGGAGCGGTCGCGCAAGGCGCTCGACCAATTCGCGGATCTCTGGTCACGCTGGGGCGCGTCAGCGTGGTACGAGCACTGGCTAGCCGCCACCGATGATGTGCGAGCGGCATTCGCGCGGCTGATCGGGGCGGACGCCGCGGAGACGGCGCTGGCGCCCAGCATCTCGGCCGCGCTGTCAACGGTGGTGAGCGGGATCGAGTTCAGCGAGCGCCCCCGGGTGATCACCACCGAGCTTGACTTCCCTACAGTTGTCTACCACTTCTTGGCGAGGCGCGAGCTGGGCGTGGAGACCGTGGTGCTGGAGTCAGCGGACCGTGTCAGTGTTCCGCTGGAGGCCTTCGCCGCCGCGATCGACGAACGGACCGCGCTGGTGGCCACCTCGCACGTCTACTACACTAGCGGCGCCATCCAAGATATCGCCGGCCTCGCCAGGCTCGCCCATGAACGTGGCGCCTGGTGCCTGGTCGACGCGTACCAATCTACGGGTCAGCTTCCGGTGAATGCCAGGGAGTTGGGGGTTGACATTCTGCTGACGGGTGCGCTCAAGTGGCTGCTGGGTGGCGCGGGCCTGGCCCTGACTTACGTACGCGGGTCGCTGATCGAGAGATTGCGACCTAGCGTGGTGAGCTGGTTCGGGGTCGAGGATCAGTTCGCGTTCGATCCGCATAGGCTGACACTGCGCCGCGATGCACGCCGCTTCGAGCTGGGTACTCCGGCGGTGCCTACGGTGTATACAGCTCGAGCGGGAATGGAGCTGGTGGAAGAGGTGGGCATCGGGAAGATCAGGCGGCGCGTCTCGGCGTTAACGGAGGACCTGGTGGAACGCGCCTGGGCGAGGGGGCTGCGGGTGCGCGGCGCGGCGACTCCGCAGACGCGATCGGGCATCGTGATGATCGAGCACCCGGAGCCTGCGGCGGCCGTTCATCGCTTGATGGAAGCGGGCGTCATCGCTGATTTTCGACCGGGCGCTGTCCGGCTCTCGCCGCACTTCTACAATACGACGGACGACAACGAGAGGGCGATAGGGGTGCTGGCCGGCTGACTGGGGACCATGTGTTGGGAGAAGGCTGAATGTCGGAGTACATGAGCGTAAAAGACGCGAATCACGCGCTTCCGACGGTGCGGCGCATCGTGACCGATATCCTGGCGGCGCAGCGTGAGTTGGTGGACCTGGTCAAGGAGTACGGGCACCTGGATCCGGACCTCGATTCACTGAAGGCCAGGCGTGACGAGCTCGAGGCGCAGATGCGGGAGCTGACCGAACAGGTCAACGGTTTCATCGACGAGTTGGAGGAGCTGGGCGGCATGTTCAGAGGGTTTGAGGGCGTGGTTGATTTCTATTCGACCCTGGACGGGCGCCCGGTTCTCCTCTGCTGGAAACTCGGCGAGGACCGGATCGAGTGGTGGCACGAGGTGGACGCCGGGTGGGCGGGGCGGCAGCGTCTCCCGGCGCATATGCTCGAGCGCAAGGTGCCAGAGTCGGAGCCGGAGGAAGCGGTGCAGGGTGGGGAGGCAGCCCAGGACTCGGAGCGGGAAGCGGAAGACTTGGATAGCTAGCAGTCGTGGGCGGCGCGCGCGTGTCGGCAGGGGTCGGGTTTCGCATGCTTCGGGGGGCCAGGCCCCTCGTTTCATCTCACATGTATCCCCAGGCTGCGGGCTGTCCACGCGGCCGGGCCCGTCTCGGCGGACACCGCGGGAACACCCCCACCGCGGGCGGCGCCCCCGCGCAACCCTACTCGTCTTTGCGGTGTCATACGTTCGGAAGCGGTGGGGCAGGTACCTGGTAACGGGAGACCAGTGGACGAACGCCGGCTGATCGCGCGGGTTCTGGACGGGGATCCGGTTGCAGAGCGTGAGCTATATAACACGCATGTGGACCGCGTCTACCGGCTGGCCTACCGGATGACCGGGGACGAAGATCTGGCTCAGGAGTTCACGCAGGAGACGTTCATCCGGGCTTTCGAACGGCTGAAGCAGTTCCGGGGCGAAGCGGCGCTGTCGACCTGGCTGCACTCGATCGCGGTCTCGGTGATCTACAACGGCATGCGGAAGGTGAGGCGACTGCAGGCGCGACATGTGGATCTGCAGGAGACGGTCGGGCTCGGTGAGAGCCCGGTCGACGCGGATCCGGATCTGAGGGAGCGGCTGGCGGCCGCGATCGACGAACTGCCGTGGGGATATCGGACGGTATTCGTGATGCACGACATCGAAGGTTTCAAGCACGAGGAGATCGCAGCGGCGCTCGGTGTGCAGACGGGCACGTCGAAGGCGCAGCTCTCGCGGGCACGTGCGAAGCTGCGCGAAGCGCTCGCGGATTTCGCGGAGGAGTGGGCGTCATGATGGGGGATCGGTTCGACGACCTCTTGAGAGAGGCGGCGCAGGAATACCATCGGCCGCCGGAGACGCCGCGTGACCTCATGTGGGCGCGGATCGAGGCGGTGCGGCAGGAACGGGCACGGCGGCGCCAGCAGCTGCGGGTCCTGTATTCGCCCTGGACCCGTTGGGGTCTCGGGCTCGCCGCGGCGCTGGCGATCGGCATCGGGATCGGGCGTTGGACGATCGGAGCCCGTTCCGGCGCTGAGCCGGTGGTGGCGGTGCCGGAGGTGGGTGGTCCGGTTGAGCCTGCCGCGCGCGGCCGGCTGGCGTTTCGGCTGGCGGCTACCGGACACCTGACGCGGGCGGAGACGTTTCTAACGTCGTTCCGCGCCAACCCTCGCGCCGGGGAGGCGGATGCCGAGTTCTGGAGTGGGGCTGGCGAGCTGTTGTCGAGCACGCGTTTGCTACTGGACTCACCGGCGGCGGACGATCCGGTGTTGCGGGCACTGCTCGAAGAACTCGAGCTGGTGCTCGTGCAGATCGTGCAGCTGTCCTATGAGCGCGGCGGCGATGAGATCGAAATGGTGACTGAAGGACTCGAACGTAGGGGCCTGCTGCTCAGGCTGCGCACGGCGATCCCAGCCGGGCCGGCGGTGGGCGTGGAAGGAGTTCTGTGATGCTTAAGAGAGACGTGATGATTTCGGTGGCGACGCTGACGCTGCTGCTGGGTGCAGCTGCGCCGAGCGCGCGGGCGGCGCCGCAGGAGCCCGCGGCGGAGACGGCGCGCAGCGAATACCGGGCGGGGTTGGAGGTCGCGAGTTTGTATCCGCAGGAGCCGGGGGATTCGCTGTACCGGGCGGCGCGCGCGTTGCTGAATCAGGAGAACTACCGGCGTGCGGCGGAGCTGTTCCGGCAGCTCCACAGCAGGTATCCAAGGTCCGCCTACGCGGCGCAGGCGCTTTACTACCAGGCGTTCGCGCTGTACCGGGAGGGCGGCGATTCGGATCTGCGTGCGGCGCAGGAAGCTCTGAGCAGGCTGCAGCGGCAATACGGCGAGGCGGAGATCGCGCAACGTGAAGCCGAGAGCCTGCTGGCGCGGATACAGGGCGAGCTGGGGCGGCGCGGCTACGCGGAGGCAGCCGAGGCCGTGACCGAGCGGGCGCGGGAGGCAGCGGAGGCTGTGGAGCGGGAGGCCGCCGAGGCCGTGGGCGAGCGCGCGCGGGGGGTCGCGACCGCGACGCAGCGCGATGTATGTGAGGATGAGGTGCGCCTCGCGGCGCTGAACGCGCTGCTGCATATGAGCGCCGAGCAGGCGCTGCCGATCCTGAAGAGGATCCTGGAGCGTCGTGATGATGATGAGTGCTCGGTGATGATGCGGCGCAAAGCCGTGTTCCTGGTGGCACAGCA
>CANPVY010000303.1 GCA_947581845.1 uncultured bacterium
AACTCGCTGAGGCCGGCCATGCTGGTGCCGAGATGCTGGTCTCGATCACGTTTATGGTGATCATCGGCACCGTCGTGATCTACGGGCTGAGCGCGGCGCCGCTGGCCCGGCTGCTCAAGGTCGCTCAGCCGGATCCACAGGGTGTCCTCATCGTGGGCGCACATCCGTGGGCCCGTGCTATGGCATCCGAGCTGAAGGAAGAGGGAGTCACGGTCCGGCTCGTGGACACCAACTACGCGAATATCGCCGAAGCACGCATGCAGGGCCTGCCGGTGTATTACGGCAGTGCGCTAACCGAGGTCGCCCTCGACGCAATCGGACTGCAAGGCATCGGCCGCCTGCTCGCGCTGACCTCGAACGACGAGGTGAACTCGCTCACGGCCCTGCATTTCAGCGAGGTTTTTGGCCGAGACTCCGTCTACCAGCTGCCGCCTGAGCAGCTTGCGCGAGCCTCCAAGGAGGTGGTCCCGAGGACCTTGCGTGGCCGGTTCCTATTCGACCCGCAGGCCAGCTACTGGAACCTGACCGCGCGTTTCGATGCGGGCGCTGAAATCAAGACCACCAATCTGACGGAAGCGTTCGACTACGAAAGGTTCATGCAGCTGTATCCGAGCGCGATCCCGCTGTTTCTACTCGGTGAGGAGGGTCAGCTGATGGTGTTCACCCGCAAGGATCCCCCCAAACCGGGTCCGGGTTGGAGGCTGATTGCCATCGTCGACCCGGCAAACGAGGCGGGGAACAGCAGGTAGCCCAACGCCCTCGCAAGCCGATCTTTCAGCAATCAGGACGGGCAACTGGGATTGAGGATCCCGCTGCACGAGTTGTGCACGCCGAGGGTGGAGTGGCAGTGGGCGTGCCTGCTCAGTAGCGGAAGACCGCGGCCACCGGACTCCGCCTCTCCCGGCCCGGGACCTCGTCCGGGTCGACCGCGTAAACGTTGCCCGCACTCGCGAACGTCCACATGGCAGCGAGGTCCAGCAGGTCCTGGTCACCAGGCTGCCGTTCCTCGTGGATGTCAACCCCCGCGCTCGCGGCGTCGATGCGACCCCACCTCTGAACGCCCACCGCCACAAACAGCGAGTCCACACGGCCGTGCTGCGCCGCCGGCAGGATCCGCTCGAGCTCGCTCGACGTTCTTCCCGTGCCGGCAAGCTCCCGGTACTGGGCCGCCGCGTCTTCCTGCGCACGTGTGAAGTGCGGCTCCACGATCGCCCAGGCCTGCTCGTGCAATTCCTGGGCGGCCAGACTGTCAGGATTGCCGACGACCCACTCATCCAGCAGCCGAGGATAGGTGTTCGCCTCGCGATAGATCGCCAACAGATACTCGACTCCCGCGAGCACGAGCGGAGCCGTCTCACCGCGCAGCAGCTCCTGCAGCCCCTTGTCGACCTGGTTGAAGTAGCGTAGCAGATCCTTCTTGTGCGTAGAATTGTCAGAAGCACCACCTTGCCCGTGAAAGATCGCTGCTGCGCCCCGGGCCACAGTGTGGAACTGCAGCTGCTTCTCACGCTCTTCCGCTCCGAGCGCCGCTGTCAGGCTCGTAGGCACGTTCCCCAGATCGACCTCGCCCACGCTGTGCCGGGTGCCCTGAAGCAGCCGAACATGGTTCTTGCTGAGTGCAAGCACGTAGAACTGCCCATCCCCACTCAATAGCGGCAGCAGCGGCTTGATGTGGAAACGGTCGGTCACCACTACCAACTCGGAGAACCGGAACGGCAAGCGATAGCAGCCGAACGTCTCGCGTGAGGTAAACACCGCCAGGCCGTCGCTCTGGTAACGCCAGAAACTCTCATCCTCCAGCAATCGTTGAGCGGGCCCAAGGATCTCCCGGGCTTCCACCCCACGCACGCCCTGACGGGTTAGCCGTTCCTCAGCCTGTCGAACCAGGTTCTTGAGGCGTATGGGATTCTGCCGCGTTTCGGCTCCAGTCCGCTCGGTTGGCAGGTAGAGCGATACACGATGACCGCCGTGCTCCTCCATCAGCGCGCGGAGTTGCTCCCTATTCAGCAGATCCATCAGCTGCCTCCCAAGGGCAAGATCTAGCAGAATCCGATGCCGCCCAGTCGATGGCGCCGCCCAGCAGAGCGCACCTGCTGCAGGTCCGTTGGATACACACTGCCCCGCACCGCAATGACTGTCCCTTTGAGGAAGTTGCAAAGCGTGTCGGACGAAAGCGTGACGCCATAGACTAAAGGTCGGGATGTGACAACGCGGCAAACCTCTTTCCCCTGACGCAACGCGAAGACGCTCACGACCTGCGTCTCCGTGATCGCCAGGAGCGGCCCACGATCCGCAACCGGGCAAATTGTAGGCAGCCCTACTGCCTAATGGCCCGCGCCTTACATGGATCGTACCCTGGCAACTCATAAGATACCACCGTCCGCTTCCTACGGCACGTCCCGCCTTTACGCGGAGGTCGCGAGCGCCCGACGTAAAGAGCATATTACAAACGGGGAGGTTTGGGACCACGGCATGCGTTTCGTCAAAGTCGCCTCTTTCCCGAACCGCGTTGAAGCGGGAATCGCCGCGGGCGTCCTAGAGTTGAACGGCATCGCTCACATCGTACGCGGCGACGATGTGGGCATCTTCGGCCCGGGCCATGTCGGTCCGAGTGTGCTCGGCATCGAGCTACTGGTACGGGAAGCTGACCTGCCGCGGGCGCGGCAATTGCTGAGGGACGCCGAGCTGATCAACTAGCCCGTGAATCCTGGCGGTGGCCGGTACCGTAGTGGTGACTAGAGCGGGCTGACCGGCTACCCCAGACGGAATCTGGAGAGCGGAACAGATGCTGGAGCTATTATTCGCTGGCGGAGCTGCCTACGGCGGCTACAAGTACGCGAAGAAGTTCGTGGTGAAGAAGCTACGCTTCGCGCCTAGGGCCCGGAGGGGCATCGCCCCCTGGGTTGCCGGGGCCGGGGCCCTGCTGATCGCCGCGCCCCTGGCCGCCGCTCTCCCGCTCATCGGTGGCCTGACGGCCGCTGCCCTCGGCGCCGGGGTTGCCGGCGGCGTATACGCCGGCGACCGCGAGGTCGAGGGGACGAACATCTGGGGCGATCGGCGCTAGCCGTGTACCGTATGCCACCTTCGCCGGCCTAGTTCGCCGCTTCCCTCCCGCCTGGATCCCACCACTGGCGTCCTT
>CANPVY010000304.1 GCA_947581845.1 uncultured bacterium
GAACTCCAATAGGTAGCGGATCAGCTCGAGCTGCAGCAGCTCCGCCAGGGCGTAGACGGCGAAAAGCACGATGAGGCCGAGCAGCATCTGGATCGCCCGCGTACCCGCCCACAGGAGGAGGAGGCGGTAGAACAGGTACGCCACCACCACGATCTGTAGGAGGTCCCAGAAGCCGGGCCTCAGGAAGCTGATCCGCTCAAGTAGACTCTCCACCGTTCACCTGATTGATTATCGCCTCCGCCATATCCAGCGCCCGCCGCGCCGGCCGCACATCGTGGACCCGGAAGATGCGAGCCCCGCGCAGCAGCCCCACCACACAGGCCGCGATCGTCGCCTCCAGCCGATCCTCCACAGCCAGCCCGAGTGTCTTCCCGATGAACGACTTCCGGGACGGCCCGATGAGGATCGGACAGCCCAGTTCCCCGATCCGGCCGAGCTCGTTCAGCAGGACGAGGTTCTGTTCGGCGGTCTTCCCGAAGCCGATCCCCGGGTCGACGACCAGCTGGCTTCGCTGGCAGCCCGCCGCCAAGGCACGCGTCACCGACTCCCGCAGCTCCGCGACGACCTCGCCGAGGAGATCATCGTAACGGATGCCCTCCTGCATCGTCCTGGGGCGCCCGCGGATGTGCATCAACACCAGGCCGGCGCCGGACTGCGCCGCGAGCTCGCCGATATCAGGGTCGAAGCGCAGGCCCGAGATATCGTTGATGATCTCCGCGCCGGCCGCGAGCGCCGCCTCCGCGACCCCTGCCTTGGTGGTGTCGACCGAGATCGGGACATCCACCAGGCGGCCCGTTGCCTCGAGCACCGGCGCCAGACGTTCCAGCTCTTCGTCCTCCGTCACCGGCAGTGAGCCCGGCCGGGTCGACTCGCCCCCGATGTCGATGATGTCCGCTCCCTCCTCCTGCAGCTGCTCCAAACGCCGGACTGCCGCTTCCTGGTCGAAGAAGCGGCCACCATCGGCAAAAGAATCCGGTGTGATGTTCAGGACACCCATCAACACCGGCTTCGCGAGGTCGATCTCCCGGCGGGCCGTGCGCCAGGTCTTCGCGACCTCCCGCTCCTGAAAGATGGCGAACTCAGTATTCGCCACCTGCCCCTCGTTCATCGCGGTGTCCCAGGCTTCCTCGCCTCTCTCCTAGAAAGCTCGACCGACGCCGCCGGCTCGAGCGTGTCTCTCACCTCGCGACCGCTCGCCTCCCGCTGAACCGCGGGTGCGCCGGCCTTCAGCTCGGCTGCCCGCCCGCCATCCTCCTGCACGGCGGCCGCCGGCTCGAGCGGCGGCAGTTGCTGCCCGTCGAACACGGCTTTGATCTCATCCGCGTCCAGCGTCTCACGCTCCAGCAGCGCCTTGGCCAGGGCGTGCAGCTTGTCCAGATTGGAGGAGATGACCCGACGCGCCTCCTGGTACGCCCCGTCAAGCAGCACGCGAACCTCCTCATCGACCAGCTGCGCCATCTGCTCGCTGACCTCGCGGCGCTCGACGAGCTCGCGGCCCAGGAAGATCTCGTCGCCCCGGTCACCCACATTCATGGGGCCGATCCGCTCGGACATCCCCCACTCGGTCACCATGCGGCGGGCGAGCAGTGTTGCACGCTCGATGTCGTTGCCGGCGCCGGTAGTGATCTTCTCGAGGCCGAAGACCAGCTCCTCCGCTACGCGGCCGCCGTAAGCATAGATGAGCTGTGCCTTCAGATAGGCCACCGAGTAGCTGTGCCGGTCATCTTCCGGCATGGCGAAGGTCAGCCCCAACGCCCGGCCGCGTGGCACGATGGTGACCTTGTGGAGCGGATCGCACTCCGGCGTGTGGTGAGATGCCACGGCGTGGCCCGCCTCGTGATAGGCGCTCAGCCGGCGCTCCTCGTCGCTGATCACCATGCTCTTGCGCTCGGCGCCCAGCAGGACCCGATCCTTCGACTCCTCCAAGTCCTTCATGTCCACGCGGTCCTTGTCCCGGCGCGCGGCCAGGAGCGCCGCCTCGTTGACCATATTGGCCAGATCGGCGCCGCTCATCCCTGGCGTCGCTTTCGCCAGCTTGCCGAGATCTACATCGTCGGCCAGTGGGATCTTGCGCGTGTGCACTCTGAGGATGCCCTCGCGGCCCTTTACGTCCGGCGCGTCCACCACGATCTGGCGGTCGAAGCGGCCGGGCCGCAGCAGCGCGGGGTCGAGCACATCGGGGCGGTTCGTGGCGGCAAGCAAGATGACGCCTTCATTCGACTCGAAGCCGTCCATCTCGACGAGCAGCTGGTTGAGCGTCTGCTCCCGCTCATCGTGGCCGCCGCCAAGGCCGGCCCCGCGGTGCCGCCCCACTGCGTCGAGTTCATCGATGAAGATGATGCAGGGCGCGTGAGCCTTGCCCTGCTCGAACAGGTCGCGCACGCGCGACGCACCCACGCCCACGAACATCTCCACGAAATCCGAGCCCGACATGCTGAAGAAGGGCCGCGATGCCTCGCCCGCCACCGCCTTTGCCAGCAGCGTCTTGCCTGTGCCCGGCGGCCCGACCAACAAGGCGCCCTTTGGTAGGCGGCCACCCAGCCGCGTGAACTTCGACGGGTCCTTCAGGAACCCGATCGTCTCTTGGAGCTCCTCCTTCGCCTCCTCACAGCCCGCCACGTCGGCGAAGGTCACCTTCGGCGTATCGCCCGACAACAGTTTCGCCTTCGATTTGCCGAACGAGAACGCCCGCGCACCGCCCGCCTGCATCTGCCGGAGCCAGAAGAGCATCAGGCCGAACAGGAAGATCCACGGCAGCGCGCCCGCCAGCAGACCCCACCAGTTGGGGCGTGCCTCCTTCCCCTCGATCACCACGCCGCTGGCCTCGAGCCGCTCCAGCAGATCCTCGCTGTGCCAGACGGGCAGCTTCGTCCAGAACTCGCTCGCCGGCTGTCCCGATGTGCCTACAGGCGCCCGCAGCTCGCCCTGCAGCTCCTTCCCTTCGATGACCGAGACCTTGAGGACATTGCCCTGCTCGAGCTCGCGCAGGAAATCCGTATAAGAGAGCTCCTGCACGTCCCGGCGGCCCGAGCCCACCATCTGAATAACGATCAGCGGCACCATGATGATCAGCGCCCAGAACGCCAGGCTGCGGGACAGCCGAGCCCAGCGCTGTTGCTGCTGGCCGCGGTCGGGATCTATCTCCGGCATATCTAGAAACCTCTCTCGGCCTCAGGAACCACGGCGGCGACAAAGGGCAGATGCCGGTACCGCTCCCCGAGGTCCAATCCATAGCCCACCAGCCACTCGGGCGGCGCGTCGAAACCCACCCAGCGTGGCTCATAGCGCAGCTCGCTGGCGATCCGCTTGTGCAGCAAGGCGCAGATCTCCAACGAGCGTGGCGACCTGCTGCTGAGCAAGTCGCAGATCCGGTTCAGTGTCTTGCCGCTGTCGATGATGTCCTCGACCAACAGCACATGCCGCCCCTCGATCGATGTGGCCACGTCGTACAGCAGCCGTACCTCCCGGCTGGAGTCTGTCCCCTC
>CANPVY010000305.1 GCA_947581845.1 uncultured bacterium
CTCGATATGGAGACGCATCTCTTCGTCCATCTCGCGTTCGACTCGCGAGCGCGTCAGCAAGACACGAACGCGGCGGCTCAGTCTCTGTATCCAGTCCATGTCAGCGTTTCCCGCTGCTAACTCATCTGTAGGATGAGCTCCACCGCCTCCGAGAACAGCCTCCAGGATCGCTGCTCCTCTCGTAGAGCTCTCTTGCCAACCGCCGTCAGAGCGTAGAACTTCGCCCGCCGGCCCTCCGGCGAGATCCCCCACTCCGACTCGATCAGCCCCCGGTCCTCCAGCCGATAGAGCGCCGGATACAGCGAGCCCTGGTTTACCTCCAGCACGTCACGCGAGTTCTGCCGGATCCGCTTCGAGATGCCCCAGCCGTGCAGCTTCCCCAGCGCCAGCGTCTTCAGGATCAGCATATCGAGCGTGCCCTGAAGCAGATCTGCCTTAGAGCGAGCCACGATCGTCCTCCCTCCGGCCGAATGCCTAGATTGTCTACAATAGTAGGCGTCTTGTTGTCGAACGTCAAGGTATCGGTGTGGGATCACGAGCGGCGGTCTTCTTCGGAGTCTGGCTGAGAGGATCCCGCCAATTCGACCCACGGCTCGTTGCCGTCGTCGTACGAGCGGAGTGCCGTTACGCGTTCAGCGGGCGCTCACGCCCCACTCGCGATCGGCTTCCGGAACAGGCAGAGACGGTGGAGCCTGCGGGCGCCGAGCCTCTCGGTCTGCCGCAGGCTGGCGGCGTTGAGATCGGAGATCCAGGTGACGCCCAACGGTTCGTAGCGCGCCTGCTTCAGCGACGTCGTCAGCTTGTACAGCATGGCGCCGTTCAGCCCGCGGTTCTGGAGCTCCGGGCGAACGCCATAGAAGATGATGAGGGCGCGACGCCTGCGCAGCCGGTGTCGAAGGAAGTGCCACGGCGTGCCGAGGCGGATGCGCGAGCGGGTGTCGCGCAGGAACGGATTCAGGTCCGGGATGCAGACGCAGACGCCGGCCGGATCGCCCTCGTGGTAGACGATGCTACTGCAAATGCGCTCGTCGACGATCCACATCATCTCGTGGGCCTGAAAAAGGAACTCGGCTTCGGTGAGCGGAACGAACATCGGGTTTCGGGCGAAGCTCTCGTTCAGAACTCGCCGAGTATCCGACATGAGCCGCTTGAAGCCGCGGCGCGTCAAGCGCTCGAACCGGAACGCCGGGTCCGCGAACAGCGCACGCTGCTTGGGTCCCAACAGCATCTCCGGATCGAACCGACCGAGTGCGAGCTCGAAGGTCCACATCGGGAAGAACGGCTCGAACCCGCAGGCCGCGAGCAGGCGCGGGATGTGAGGTGGGTTGAACTGCATGTCGGTATAGGGTTGGCTCTCGAACCCCTCGATCAGCACACCGACCTGCTGCATGGCTGTGAGATTGAAGTTGCCGGCCAGCTCCTCGTGGCCGCGCCGCCTTCCCCACTCTTCCGCCCCAGCAAGCAACGTGCGGGCGACCTCGATGTCGTCGATGCAGTCGAAGAACCCGAAATAGCTGCGACGCAGGCCGTGGATTCGGTTCGATTCATGATGGACATGCGCCACAATCCGCCCCACCGGCTTCCCCTCCTGATGCATCGTGAAGAAGGTGAAGTCGCCGTTGCTGCGAAACAGCGGATTGCGCGCTCCGTCGAGATAGCGTCGCAGGTCGCTCTTCATCGGCGACACGTACGGCGTGGCGTCGCCGTAGCAGACGAAGGGGACGCGGAAGAACGACTCGAAATCGCGCTCACGCAGCTCGGATCTCATCAGGCGCCTTCCGCCGCGAACACGAGCGCGGCAGCGAGCCAAGCGATCCGTGGAGCGATCATACCGCCACCTCCTTTCGCTCCGAACGCCCCTAACGTCGCCACGCTCGGTCAAGTCGGGGTCAAGCGCGGTACAGAGGAAGTCCGAGCGCCACAACAACGCTGACAAGGGTGCACGCCGGACATCTGCCTGGACTGAGAGGAAGCACCTACGAAGTACTGGAGAATACAATCGGCTTTGTTCGTGCGCTTGTCTTCCGCCGCCCGCGGTTCAGCAGGCGCGTAGCTCAATCAGTCCCACCGAGCTTCTCCGAGTACCCACTCTTCTCTAAGAAACTCTCATAGTCAGTGATGGAGAGAATCTCTTGAACGGCCTGCACCTTGTCTTCAGCCTTGTCATAGAACGCTTCCACGATCCGGGCCCCTATAACATACCCGAGGTCAACAGGCTGCTCAGGGTCGCTTGGGTCGCTGAACATCCAGTCGCCGGGAAGGCGTTCACTCATTTCGCCTTGAAATCGCTGCCACAGCGACTGTTCGTGCTCAATCAGATAGTTGTAGGCCTCTTTCTTCGCGTATTCCCCCGTACTGAGATAGGTAAGAAACTCGGCTGAACCTTCTCTGATTGCGAGCGCCAGCAAGCTCATCTTCGGACCGAAGATCTGCATGTACTCCTCGATCCCGATGGCCAACGCCTGCTGGACATGGACCGTCTCGTGGACCAGGACCAATCTTATAACGCTCGGGTCGGACGCCTCCTCCGTAATGGCCACCAGCAGTCCGTACTCGGAAGGTTCTGCGTGAAGCCCTGCACCTCCCAGCCCAACGAAATAGTAGACAGGAACGAATGCGGTATTCGGCACCACGCCCTTCAGTCCAACGAACGCGGTGCGTACCAGCTGCTCTTGTGAAGCAAGTTGTTCCGGCAAACCCCTAAGCGCAGAGTACCTTTCTATGTTCTCGCGCAGCGCCTCGAGATAGTCTTCTGCTACAATATCGTTAGCTCGTACGTACTCGCGCAGCCCAGGACTGGCTTTGTCCAAGTATTCTCTTTGGAGAATCGTGATGGAATCCGACGTCCCGCCCATCACAGCCAGGGCTCGAACGAAGTTTGTCAGATCGTCATAGCTCAAGAGTACCTCGTATGGATCATTCGTAACCTCACACTGGAGCTGAGCGCCGGCGTCGGTCGGATGAAGACTGATAAGCAGCACTAAAAGAACCGTAAACTCGATCGTCTTGCGCATCTTGATCTCCTGCGATCTGACTGATTCGGCGTAACCGGACGCATCTTGCCCTGATCTCGCCGCCGACCGTGTAGGGATCGCCACTCTTACTTCAGCCCGCCGTGGATTTCCGAAGCCCCGCGGCGCGGCGGATGGCCTTGAAGATGTGATCATAGGCGCCACAGCGGCACAGATTACCGCTCATCCCTTCTCGAATCTCCTCGAAGCCGGGATCCGGGTTACCTCTCAACAACCCTTCAGCGGCCACTACTTGGCCCGGAGTGCAGTAACCGCACTGGAAAGCATCTTCGTCCACAAATGCCTGCTGTACCGGCCCCAGCTCCTCTCCTTCCATCAGCCCCTCCACGCTGGTCACCTCATGCCCTTCCGCTTCCAGGGCCAACGTCATACAGGAGTACCGTGGGAGCCCATCGATCAACACGGTGCAGGCGCCACATTCGCCGCGCCCGCAACCCAGCTTCGTACCGGTCAAGCCCAACCGGTCGCGCAGCACATCCAGCAGCGTCCAGCGAGGCTCGACCCGCAGCTGCTGAGGTCGGCCGTTGATGAGCAGCGTGACCTGAGCGAGTCCGTCGGCCTGCGCGTCTGCCGCCTCCGAAGCCGGTGCAGCCGGGCCAACCAGCGCAGCCCCCAGCGTCCCGGCTCCAACGGTGCCAAGAAACTCGCGGCGGCTGACGCCTGAGCTCGAAGGGTGCCTGCTATCTCTGTGTTCAGCCATCGTTCCTCCACCGGTGGCGACGAATCGTCGCTTTCTATTGAGCCGCCAGCGTATGCAGTGTCTCTTCCGTCAGCCCACGCACGAGCTCCACCTTGTAGCCGTTGCGTGTCATCGGCCGGGCACCGGCAACGCTGGCCGTTGCTGCACGAGAGATGGTCTCGGCATCCAAACGGCTCCGGTTGAGCGCTTCCTCTGCATCGACGGCTCGCCACGGGATCGGTGCGACTCCCGAGAGCACCACACGCGCCGCCTCGACGCGATCGTCGGCTCCGCTCAGCGCCACGGCCACACCCGCAAGAGCGAAATCCCAGGCGCCTCGGGCGCGCACCTTTCTGTAGATGCTGCGCTGACCGGCCGCGGGCGGTGAGAGCAGAACCTCGGTGAGCAGCTCACCGGGCTGGAGAAGGGTTTCACGCCGGACGTCCTCGCTGGGCAGAATGAAGAAGGACTCCAGTGGGACGAGCCGTGTTCCGCTCGGCGACGCCAGGCGGGCGCGGGCGTCCAGCGCGACGAGCGCCGGGGCCGTGTCCGAGGGATGCACTATGTAGCAAGGGTCCCCGCCGAAGATGCAGTGATACTGGTTCTCGCCGACGATGGCGTAGCACATCGGGCCGCCCTTGCGAAGGCAGCGGAAGTCACCGCGGAAATACCAGCAGCGCGGTCGCTGGCACAGGTTGCCGCCCAGCGTTCCCTGGTTGCGCAGTTGGGGACTGGCGGCTGATGCCGCACCCTGTGCCAGGGCGGTGTAGTGCTCGAGGATGAGGGGATGCGCGGCGACCTCG
>CANPVY010000306.1 GCA_947581845.1 uncultured bacterium
GGCTAACCCAGGATAGTAGACGCGCTCGACTTTCGGGTGCGATTCCAAGAACTCCGCTACAGCCATCGCGTTGCTGTTTGCCCGGGCAACGCGGAACGGTAGCGTCTGGATGCCGCGCGCCAGCAGCCAGGCCTCGAAGGGGTGCGAGATCATCCCATGCACCAGCAGCGCGGACCACAGCGTCTCGATGCGCTCGCGGTTGCCCACGACGACGCCGGCCGTCACATCGCTGTGACCGCCCAGGTACTTCGTCGCGCTGTGCACGACCAGATCGATCCCATGTTCGATCGGCCGCTGGTTGATCGGCGTCGCGAAAGTATTGTCCGCGCAGGTCGTGATACCTCGCTCGCGCGCCAGTGTGGCCACGCCGGCCAGGTCGGTCAACAGCAAGGTCGGGTTCGCCGGGCTCTCGACGAAGATGAGCCGCGTATTCGGCCGTAGCGCGGCCTCGAACGATGCGACACCGACCTGGTCGACCATGGTCGACTCGATACCGTAGCGCGGCAGCCAGGCCTCCAGCGCCTTCATGGTAGAGACGTAGTGCGTCTTCTGTGCAACGACATGGTCTCCGGTCTTCAGCAAGCCCAGGAAGACCAGCATGATCGCGCCCATGCCACAACCCGTGACCAACGCCGCTTCCCCGCCCTCCAGGGTCACCATCGCCTCTTCCACGGCCTTGAAGTTGGGATTCCCGTACCGCGTATAGAACGTCTGAGGCCGCGCTTGCAAGGCAGTGTCAGCCACTTCCTCCGGGCTACCGAACTGGAAGGTCGAGGTCTGCCAGATCGGCAACGCAAGCGCGGCCCCACCGCCAGGGCCGATGATCGCCTCCGTACCCATAGCCGTGTGGATGACACGCGTGGCAACGCCCAGGCCAGCGTCCTCATCCGATCCATGCATCGACATGAGATCTCCTCCTATTTGCCGCTTTCGAGGTCTGAGAGCGAATCTGGCGGAATTCTTCCGGCTGCGGCAATATAGCGAAGTCGGCAACGGTGCGTTGCAGACACGAGGTCGTGACCTGCGGCCAGCCGTGAGGCCGGCCCTCACGGCTCCTCCCCCGCCGTGCAGTGGCGGAGAATGCCCCCGCTGACGAAGCACGGCCGTCGTCAACAGCGTGGTACAGTCAACCGGCCGAGCAGAGCCAAGCGTTGCAGGACGAGCGAAACCCCGGCGCTGACGCCCACGACACACACCGTGAAGGTGGGACAGCGCAAGTTGGGCCGTTCCGGCCCGCGTGGTGGTCTCGCGGTCGCCACCGTCAGACCGCGTGGAACCGATTGCTGCGGCGCGCCGCCCACCTGCCGATATGCCGAGCCCGCTGGACGACGCCCGACGCGGACTTCCTCGACCTCGACTTCATGGATGGACCTGTCACATCCCCACAGCTACTGGTCATCCACGGATTGGAAGGCTCATCCGACCGCCCGTACGTGCGCGGGTTGCTCGCACTCGCGGCCGAGCGTGGCTGGCGCGGTGTCGCGATGAACTTCAGAGGCTGCAGCGGATCACGAAACCGGACCCCGCGGCTGTACCACTCGGGCGACAGCGGCGACCTCGACTGGGTGATCAGCGAGCTGGTCAAGCGGGATCCGGCCGCTCCCATCCTGCCCGTCGGCATCTCTCTGGGCGGAAACGTGCTGCTCAAGTGGCTGGGCGAGCAAAGCGAACTGGCACCCGACGAGGTGCGCGCGGCAGTCGCGATCTCGACCCCCTTCGACCTGGCGGCCGCAGCCGCGAAGATGTCGCGGGGGCTCGGTCGCCTCTACACCTACTTCTTCCTGCGCACGCTGAAGCGGAAGGCACTTCACAAGGCCCGCGAGTATCCAGGGTTGCTGGACGAAAAGGCGGTCCGCCGCGCTCGCAACTGGCGGCAGTACGACGATACCGTGACCGCACCCCTGCACGACTTCCGCGACGCCGAGGACTACTGGGCGCGCTCCAGCTCACTGTTCTACCTGGAGCGCATCCGGCGCCCGGCCCTGCTGATCAATTCACGCGACGACCCTATCGTCCCTGCCTCCTGCCTGCCGGACGAGGTGGTCGAGCGTTCGGAATGGATCCACGCCGAGTTCACCTCGCGCGGCGGCCATGCCGGATTCGTGGCCGGCACGCTTCCCTGGCAGCCTGTCTACTGGGCGGAGCGGCGCGCTGTGGAGTTTCTGGCCAGCTTCGTTCCGACCCTCAGGCCGGCGCGGGCCCGCACGCCGCACTAGGTTGGTGACCGCTGGACGTAGACGCGTGACTCGCCGCCTGCGAACTCGAAGACGACGTCTACCCAGGCGCTGGTCTCTCGACCACTGCTGACCGCCGGAAAGAATATCAACCCCGGGGTCAGTCTCCGCGCGGCGCTCAGCGCCTCGTGCTCACTCGACTCGCGATCCCTCACGACCAGCACGTTGCCTTCGGGGCCGACCTGAACCCGGAGAACAGCTGTGCCCCGGATGTCACCGTAATCCTCGATTATCGCTGACACAATCGACTCAGCGTTCCGCAACCTGGGCTCACGGAATACACGAGTCACGACATCGAACGTCACCGGTATCCTGACAAGGCTGGGAACCGCCTCGCCCTCGTACTGTGCCGGCTCAAACCGCATCCGCTCTCCGATCCACAGCGCCGCATCGTCGAGATGCCGATCGCCCGAGCTCTGAGCGACGCTGACATCCCGCACGTAACCCTGCTCGTCCACGCGAACCAGCAGCACGACTCGTGTCTCCATACCCGCGCCCACAGCGCGCATCGCCTCGGTGATCTCGTCACGATTCGCCAGAACCGGTGGGACGTCGTAGGCCGGTGGGGTGTGTTTGCCACAGGCAGAACCTGCCAGGAGAGCGACGCTCACGAGGTAGACGGAAAGGCCGAACCGCACGTTCATCTGTTCTGCCTCCTATAACGGTTGGGGCGCCCCAGCACCAAAATTCTGCCTGGGGCGCCCGAATGCAAGCTGAGGTCCCTACTGGCCGCCGCCCCGTGGCCGCGATCCTGTCGGCACGTTGAACAGGAGGTTGCCTCCCTCGGTGGGCGCGATGATGACGTTGCCCTCCTT
>CANPVY010000307.1 GCA_947581845.1 uncultured bacterium
TCGGTCAGGTACTCGCCGGTGATGAGCGGCTGCGCTTCGACGACGTAGAGCGGGTGATAGACCTTGCCCGCCACGCTTCGTGTCTCGGTGCCCCAATTGAGCGCGATCTGGTCGGGTATCCGGGCTTCGACCTGGGCCAGATCCAGGTAGCGCTCCACCGTCTCGACCTGCGGCCCCTCCACCAAGAGCACGCCAGGCTCGCCAGACTCGAGGAGGATGCGGGTGAGCGGCCGCGGCTTGCCCTCCGCGGGCTGATCGGGCTCTGCTTCTGCGGTGTCCGGCCGCTGGAACAGTTCCTCCAGGCTCGGCTCACTCGCCGCCCGTGCCTCTGCAGGCAGCTCCTCGGGCCCCAGCGTCGCCACAATCATGCTGTCGAGGATGGGCAACCGCTCCAGGAAATCCTGGCCATCGGTCAGGATCTTGAACTCGAGGAACGCCGTCTGCTCGATGATCGATTTGGCACGGCCGACGTCCTGGATGCCCGCGAGCTCGACGATAATACGGTCCACACCGACTCGCTGAATGGTCGGCTCGCGGACGCCGAACTGGTCGACACGGTTGCCGATGATCTCGCGCCCCCGGTCGGCGGCGTCGCGGCGCGCCTCCGCACTCATCGCCCCATCGGGGTCGGAGACCTGCAGAACCAGGTGCGTGCCGCCCTGAAGATCGAGACCCAACTTAAGCGAGCGCTCCTCGCCTTTCAGCAGCGGTCCCAGCAGCGCCCACAGACAGACGAGCGACACGCCCGCGATGACGGTCAGCCGTCCACGTAGTCCGGAGAACATCCTGTCCTTACGATCCCCCCTCGCGCGTCATAGCCCGCCCGCGGCCAGCGTCAACGCGCGGCAGACGCCCGCGCAAACCCCTGCGCGCCCCACCGGCATGCGGCTAGAGTCAAGTCGACATAGTCCAAAAACCACAACGTGGAGGCGCTCGCTGACCTTGTCAATCCTGCCTGAGCGGCAGGAGCGATCTCCTCCCGGCTGGGCTCTACCAGACGAGCTGCTGGTCGCAGATCGGGCAGCGGCCGATCCCGAAGCGGATCTCGGCGTCACACCGGCGGCAGCGGGAGACCCCGTCTTCCTGGGGACGCCAGGCCCTGGGTACCCCAGCGGAGAGGGCGGCGTAAAGGAATCCGGCAGCGAGGAGGAGGCCCAGCAGGAACAGCCCCGTGAATCGGACTACCCAGTGGGGCGCGCCAACGCCCAGCGCCGACTCCACGGCCATGGGATTCATAGCCAGCTCAGCCTGGAAACGGCGCATGTTCGCCATAAGAGGCACCATCATGAGGAACCCGAGGGCGGCGAGCAGGCTGTAGAGAACCCGACGAACGGTCAGCGACATGGCTGATATCCTGGCGTTTGAGCGAGTGGGCCCGGCAGGACTCGAACCTGCGACCTACCGATTATGAGTCGGCTGCTCTGCCAACTGAGCTACGGGCCCGTGCACTCTTGACTTTACCCGCTGCGCAGACGACGTCAACCCTCGCCGGCTTGACAGTCCCTTCGGGCAAGCGAAGTTACCAGGGGCGCAGCGGCGGCCGTGCTTGAGCGCCACCCCGGTTCTCGGCAAAGGAAGTCCCATGCGCATACTCATCGTCGGCGCCGGCGCCGTCGGATTCCAGCTGGCTGAGCACCTCTCCGAAGAGGGCCACGACATCGTTCTGGTGGACAAGGACGCCGAGCGGCTGGCCCACGCTCAAGACCAGCTGGACATCATGACGATCGCCGGCAACGGTGCCAGCTTGAGCGTGTTGGAGGAGGCCGGCATCGCGGAGACGGATCTGCTCGCCGCGGTCACCAGCGTAGACGAGGTCAACCTCATCGCCTGCATGTCGGCAATGCAGTACGACATCAAGGTGAAGGTCGCCCGCATCTCGAACCCCGAGTACTTCACCGAGCCCTTCCGGCTGAGGAACGCACAGCGCGGGGTCGACGTCATGATCAACCCCGAGATGGAGTGTGCTCGCGAAGCGTTCCAGCTTTTGCAGTCCCAGCCCGCGACGGAACTCGCCTTCTTCGCCGGCGGCCGCGTGCAGCTGCTCGGCCTGCGCGTGCCGGCCGAGGCGCCCGTGGTGGGACGTTCTCTGGCCGAGGTCGCCGGGATGGTACCGGATCGACGGTTCCTGACGGCTGCCATCTCACGCAACGATGAGACGATCATCCCGAGGGGCGACGACCGCTTCCAGGCTGATGATCAGGTCTACATCATCGGTGAGTCCAGACAGATGCCGCGCGTCCTGGAAATGGCCGGCTATCCGGAATTCAGGCTGCGGCGCGTGATGATCGCGGGCGGTGGCCGCACCGCGGTGTACCTCGCCCAGATCCTCGAAGATCACGGCATCGACTGCACGATCATCGAAGCGGACCGGGCACGCTGCGTACAGCTCGCCGAACAACTGAAGAAGACGCTCATCCTGCACGGAAACGCCACCGACATGGAGCTGCTGGAGATGGAAGGCGTCGAGGGGATCGACGGCTTCGTCGTGCTCACTGGCAGCGACGACACCAACATGCTGGCCAGCCTGCTGGGCAAGAGCCAGGGTGTCCGCAAGGTGGTGGCCCTGATCAACACGATCGAGTATATCCCGCTCGTGATGCGGGTCGGCATCGATGCCGCCATCTCGCCCAGGCTCTCCGCGGTCAACACGATCCTCAGGTACGTACGACGCGGCAGTGTTCTCGCCGTCGCCGCGCTGCGCGGGATCGATGCCGAGGTGATCGAGTTCAGCGTCCAGCCCGGCTGCCGCATCGCCGGCCGCACGATCGCTGAGATCGACTTCCCCAAGAACAGTCTGGTCGGCGCCGTGATCCGGGGAGGCGAGGTCATCGTACCCGCCGGCAAACTCGCCCTCGCACACGGTGATAAGGTCGCCGTCCTGGCTCTGCCGGATGCCGTGAGCGAAGTCGAGAAACTGTTCCAGTGACACGGCCGCCGTGGTAATCTCGCGCAGCGCTCCACTCCACATCGTCAGCCTGATCGTCGCCGCTGTCGGGGTCGCCATGGGCATCTCCGGTGCCGTCGGCCTGCTGTACGGCGGGGCGGATGCGGTCCCACTCTTCATCTCCGCGGCGATCGCCATCGTGATGGGGCTCGCGGTCAACCGGCTCACCGCGCGCCCTGGGGAGCTCACCATCCGGGAGAGCTACCTGACCGTCACGCTGGCCTGGCTGGGCGCGGCCCTCTTCGGCGCGCTCCCCTACTGGCTGGCCGGCATCGCCACGCCGCTGGACGCGTTCTTCGAGTCGATCTCCGGCTTCACCACGACGGGCGCCTCGATCTTCAACAATCCCGAGGCCCTGCCGCGCGGGATTCTCTTCTGGCGCGATCTCAGCCAGTGGCTCGGCGGCATGGGCATCATCGTCTTGGTGGTCGCTGTCCTCCCCTTCCTCGGTGTTGGCGGCATGCAGCTGTTCCGCGCCGAGGTGCCCGGGCCGACGCCGGACCGACTGCAGCCGCGCATCAGTCAGACGGCAAAGATCCTTTGGACCGTCTACGTCGGGCTCACCGCCGCGCAGACCATGCTCTATCTACTCGGCGGTCTGAGCCTCTTCGATGCCGTGACCCACGCGTTCGGGTGCATGCCGACCGGCGGATTCTCACCGCGAACGGCGTCGATCGGCCACTTCCAGTCCGCCTATGTCCAGTACGTCACCATCGTCTTCATGTATCTGGCGGGTGTGAACTTCGCGCTCCACTATCGTGTTCTGAAGGGAAGGCTCGGGTCACCCCTGAGAGATGAGGAGTGGCGTTTCTATACGGCCGTGCTGGGCGTAGCCCTGGTCATCGTTTCTGTCGCCAACCTCGTCGCCGGCACCTATACGGACCTCGAGGCTACGTTCCGGGCCTCCGCCTTTCAGGTCGTGTCCATCGGTACGACAACCGGATTCGCTACGGCCGACTACGTGACCTGGCCGGTCGTCACCCAGTTCATTCTGGTCTCGCTGATGTTCGTGGGCGGGATGGCAGGCTCGACCGGCGGGGGGATGAAAACGCTGCGTCTGTGGGCGGCGCTGAAGCAGGGGGCTGTCGAGCTGCGCAAGCACTTGCATCCTCGGGCCGTGATGCTGACTCGCGTGGGCGGGAGGGTGGTGCACGACGACGTTATGCTCAATATCCTCGCCTTCATGCTCCTCTTCGTCGCTTCCTTCATCCTCGGTGTCCTACTGCTGGCCGCACTGGGCATCGACTTGGTCACGGCGGCCGGGGCTTCTGCCGCAGCGATCGGTAACATCGGCCCAGGATTGGGAGGCGTTGGGCCGACCGGGCACTACGCCTGGTTGCCAGGCGCGGCCAAGCTGATCCTCACCGCCCTGATGCTGCTCGGACGCCTGGAGATCTACACGGTGCTGGTCCTCCTGCACCCGGAGTTCTGGCGCCGCTGATAGCTACCTTGGCACGCCGACTAGACTCGCGACCGCAGAGTTCCGCCGGGCTGCCCACGCGCTTGCACGCCGACACGTCAGAAAGCAACGTAGTGAGCAGTCAGCCGTCGCGCTGCCTTATGAGTCGGATGAAAGCCACATGCTTCTGAGCTCGAGGCACCGGGAGGGCCGTGTGGTGGGTTATGGGACGGTCAGTCTCGCCGAGATACCTCCCACTCGCCTATTCCTGCTCTCCTTCGGCCTCTTGATCCTCGTGGGAACACTGGGTCTGCTGTTCCTGCCCGGCCTATACGAAGGTGCAGGGCTCGGGTTCGTGGACGCGCTCTTCACGGCGACCAGCGCCGTCTGCGTGACCGGCTTGATCGTCGTTGACACGGCCACGTACTTCACCCCATTCGGACAGGCCTGGATCGCACTGCTCATCCAGCTCGGTGGACTCGGGATACTGACCTTCACGACGCTCCTGATCGTGGTCCTGGGTCGCCGCACGACCCTGGGGATGGAGGAGGCGGCGGGAGGGCAGGCCCACGTGCTGCGTCACCTGGACGGCAAGTCGCTGGTGAAAGCTGTCGTGATCTCGACGTTCTTGCTGGAGGCTCTGGGCGCCGTTGCCCTCTGGCTGATCTGGAGCAACAGGTTCGGTGCTGCCGGTGCGCTCTGGCCCGCCATCTTCCACGCCATATCCGCGTTCTGTAACGCCGGTTTCTCGGTCTTCTCAGACTCGCTCCTCGGCTTTCAGCGCGCGCCGGCGACGCTGCTGCTGATCTCGAGCCTGATTGTCGTGGGCGGAATCGGCTTCATCGTTTTGACCGATCTGCGAGCGCGTTACCTGTCGCGCGCGACCCAGAGGCTGGGAACGCATACCCAGCTCGTGCTCATCTCCACCGCCATCTTCCTGGCGGCCGGCATGCTGCTCTTTCTGGTCTTCGAGTCGGATGACCAGCTGCGAGATCTGAGCTGGCCAAGCCGGGTAGTGAACGCGCTGTTCATGTCCGTCACACCAAGGACGGCCGGCTTCAACACCGTCGACTACGACGCGAGCACGAACCCGACGCTCTTTCTCACGCTCATGCTCATGATCGTGGGCGGCTCGCCCGGCTCCACGGCGGGCGGCCTCAAGACTACAACGGCAGCGCTGCTGGGCCTGGCGCTCTGGGGGCGCCTGCGCGGACGCCGATTGGTCAGCGTCGGAGGGCGCACGGTCCCGGAGGAGACCGTTCAGCGAGCGAGTGGTCTGGCAGCTGGAGGACTGGCTTTTCTGGCACTGGCGGTCTTTCTCCTCGCGATGACCGAGCTTCCCGCTGCCGAGACGGCCGACCGGACCCAGTTCCTGCGCCTGGTCTTCGAGGCCCATAGCGCCTTCGGAACTGTAGGTCTCTCAATGGGCGTCACGCCCGCGCTATCGACGGTCGGCCGGCTGATCGTCACATGTGTCATGTTCGTGGGTCGAGTAGGTCCTCTTTCCATAGCTTCGGCCATGGCGTTCGCGGAGGCACGGACCAAGGTCAAGTATCGTTTCCCATACGAGGATGTCGTGATCGGCTGAACGGATGCAGGAAATGAAAAGGCTATTGGTGGTTGGATTAGGTAACTTCGGGTCGTGGGCAGTGCGCGCACTCCACACGCTCGGGCACGAGGTGATCGCGATCGACCGCAAGGGCGATGTGGTGGACCGACACGCCGACGCGGTCACTCGCGGCGTTGTCGGCGACGCGACGGACATCAGGTTGCTGAAAGAGATCGGTGCCGATAGCGCCGACGCGGCTATCGTAAGCACCGGCGGCGATCTCGCGGCCAGTATCCTGACGACCCTGGCCCTCACCGACCTCGGCGTGACGAACATCTATGTCAAGGTGGCAAGCCCGGAGGCAGCACGCGCGCTTGAGGCCCTCCGTGTCAGCGAAACGATCTTCCCCGAGCGCGAGGCCGCCTACAGCCTCGCGCACCGGATTGCCTCCCGGTCGGTGCTCAACTACGTGCCGCTGTCTCAGGGCTACTCCATACAGGAGATCGCTATCCCCGATTCCTGGCTGGGGAAGACTCTGCGGGAACTGGCTCTCCCACAGCGCCACGGAATCCAGGTCGTCGCGGTCTATGATCTGCTCGCGGGTACCATGCACGTGGCTCCGGATCCGGACCAGCCACTCAAGGACTCGGATCTGGCCATCGTCGCAGGAAAAGACGATGTGGTGGCTAAGGTCATCGGGGAGCGCAGCAGATGAGGCCACCTGCCCGCGCTTCCCCTCCCCAGCGGCTCTCATCCACGGGCCGGGTCTAACGCTCGCGGCCGCGCTGCTCCTCCCGTTCCAAGCGCGCCAGCCGCTGCTCCAGGTCGAGCCGCGCCCTTCGCAACCGCTCGACCGTCTCGCGCTCACGCGCCAGACTCTCGCGCAGCCGCTCCAGCTCGAGTGACTCCACCGCCCGCCCTTCCGCTGCCGCCTCGACCGGGGGCGGGATGGCGAGTTCCGTGTCGCTCGCCCCGCTCGCGCCCACGCCCGCCC